>NZ_DFTU01000007.1:56454-62325 GCF_002379485.1 Methylophaga sp. UBA4204
GTATCGTCAGGTAATTGTTTTATTTTTTGCAGTGAATCAAATAGTTGTTCTGCTGTACCTCCAAGCAGGCGACCACAACCACCAGCAAATAATGTGTCGCCACAGAACAGGTTATCATCTACCAGATAGCTGATATGACCTGGAGTGTGTCCAGGAGTATCGATTACTCTGAAGTGCGGAAAAGATGAATGCAATTGTTGGTCAGCCTGGGCGTACAAAGGTGTATCGACTGTTTTGATGTGTTCACGTTGCGGTCCAAAAACGGGCAGATCATACAGGTCGTCGAGGCGACGGATACCGCCAACATGATCGTTATGATGATGGGTGACTAAGATGGCCGCAGGATGCAGATCGTTTTTTTCTACAAAGTTAATCACTGGACCCGCATCGCCCGGATCAACAATTAATACATCCTGATTCTCGGCTGACTGAATCAACCATATATAATTATCATTAAATGCCTTTACGGCATGAATTTGTAACATTATCTAACTCCGCCGGAATGGCCTATGTGTAATTATAAAGAGCAAGACCGCGAGATGACACAATGGTGGCAATCTTCGCTTGCCCGTTATATACAAAGCCAGGAACAGCAATGGCTAAAGTATCAACAGGCAAAGCTGCATGGTTTTTTTCAGCTGCAGCTTGGTGGACAAAGCCTTATTCTACCGACTTCCTTACGACCTTGTTATCAGGCATTAATGGGAAGCAGCGGACAATTTCATGCGCAAAGTGAGCAACTTCCATTTAAGTCTGACAGTGTTGATGTGATGCTGTTGCAGCATGTGGTGGAATTTTCCCGCCAACCGCATCAATTATTACGTGAAGCCGACAGAGTGTTAAACGAAGATGGCACACTGGTGGTGCTATGTTTTAATCCGTTTAGTGTATGGGGTTTACGTCGATTGTTTTCCTGGCAGGATAGTTTGCCGTGGCGGGGACAGTTTTTTTCACGTCAGCGCTTAAAAGACTGGCTGTCATTGTTGGATTTTGATGTAGTGGAAGCCCGATCGATCATTTATTGTCCCCCATGGCAAAATGAACGCTGGATAAAACGTGGTGGTTTTCTGGAAAGATGGGGGCGACGTCTCTGGCCATATCTTGGTGGCGTCACTGCAATTGTCGCAAAAAAACGCACTTTTCTGGTGACCCCATTACAAAGCCGGTGGCAAAATAGAAAATTATTTCCCAGACCACAACTGGTGAATCCCTCAGCAACACGAAAAGAGCATTAATGGAACACGTTGAAATTTTTACCGATGGTGCCTGCAGTGGTAATCCGGGGCCGGGAGGTTGGGGAACCATACTCCGTGCCAAAGATAACGAAAAGGAGTTATCTGGCGGTGAAAAACTGACCACCAATAATCGGATGGAGATGATGGCAGTCATAGCCGGTCTGGAAGCATTGAAAAGGCCTTGTCATGTCACCATTACCACTGACTCACAATATGTGATGAAAGGGATGACCGAATGGTTGAAAGGCTGGAAAGCCAAAAACTGGCGAACCGCCGCCCGGCAACCAGTGAAAAATGCCGATTTATGGCAACGCATGGATGCGGCCTCCCAGCCACATAAATTATCCTGGCAATGGGTTCGGGGTCATGATGGTCATCCGGAAAATGAACGTGCCGATCAGCTGGCGGTAGCAGCACGTACTCAAATCGCATTACAGGACTAACCGATGGCAGAGCAAACCAGTCAACGACAAATTGTTTTAGATACCGAAACCACTGGCCTCAGTACAGCAGATGATCATCGCATTATTGAAATCGGCTGCGTTGAATTAGTGAATCGACGGCTGACCGGTGAGACGTTTCATCAATATATAAATCCACAACGTGAAATCGATGCCGGAGCGATAGAGGTTCATGGCATTACCAATGAATCATTAGCCGATAAACCGTTATTTGCAGATATTGCTGCAGATTTTCTGCGGTTTATCGAAGGTGCTGAATTGATTATTCATAACGCCGCATTTGACGTTGGATTCTTAAATCACGAGTTAACCAAGTTAGGTCACACCGCCAAAATTGACGATATTTGTTCAGTGATGGACACGTTAAAACTGGCGCGGGATAAACATCCGGGTCAGAAAAACAATCTGGATGCGTTATGTAAACGCTATGGGGTGGATAATTCCAACCGGGAGTTACATGGCGCCTTATTAGACGCCGAAATTCTGGCAGACGTCTATCTGATGATGACGGGTGGACAGGTCAGCTTGTCACTGGCGGCAGAGCAATTCGAACCGCAACACGATGCTGAGAAAAATGAGATCACGACAATTGAACGTCCTCGTTCAGCATTAAAGGTCATTGAGGCTGACGCAACCGAGTTGGCAGCACATCAGGTGATGCTGGAAAAATTACAGGCCAGCAGTGATGGAAATTGTGTGTGGCTTAAATAAAGTTGAATTTGTTTTCACAAAAAGTTCTGTTCGCCGCTTGAAATCAGATTTTTGACCCCCAAATAGCAGCTTTGTGTTGAGCAAAGCGGAATCTGATTAATCATGAGCAACGAAGAAATCGAAAAGTCGACGGCGGAATCTGAGCCGGTCGAAACCTCACCCGAAACAGCTGAGTCAGCTCAGCCAGCGGAATCTGAAGCAGATGTTGTAAAACAGCTGGAAGATGCCCGCAACAAAGCCGATGAACATTGGAATGAATTATTGCGTGCCAGAGCCGATCTGGAAAATATGCGTCGCAGACACAGCCGTGATCTGGAAAACGCTCACAAACATGCGCTGGACAAATTCGTAACAGAGCTATTGCCTATCTGCGACAGCCTGGAGTTTGGTCTCAACGCAGCAAAAAATGAAGATGCCAAGCTTGAAACAGTGCGAGATGGCATGGAAATGACACTCAAAATGTTCATGAGCTCGATCGGTAAATTCGGTCTTGAACAACTTAATCCTGAGGGCGAGGCTTTCGATCCTGATCTGCATCAGGCCATGGCAATGCAGCCTGCAGAAGGCGTAGAAGCTAACCAGGTATTGAATGTCATGCAGAAAGGCTACCGTTTCAATGGGCGTCTGTTACGTCCTGCCATGGTAGTGGTTTCTCAATAACCGGACGAAATTTAAGGGCTTGAAATCAAAATTTCCTGCCCCATCTATTATCACAACGGCTGGAATAGCCAGACGAACTTAGTACGATGGAGAAAAGATTATGGGTAGAATTATTGGTATTGACTTGGGTACGACCAACTCATGTGTAGCGGTGATGGAAGACGGCAAAGCCCGTGTCATCGAAAACAGTGAAGGTGATCGCACAACCCCGTCAATTGTTGCATTCAACAAAGATAACGAAGTGATGGTAGGTCAGTCTGCCAAACGTCAGGCTGTCACTAACGCCAAAAACACTTTGTACGCAATCAAGCGTTTGATTGGCCGTAAATTTAAAGACGATGTAGTACAGCGCGATATTGATATGGTGCCGTATAAAATCGTTGAAGCGGATAACGGTGATGCCTGGGTAGAAGCCAATGGTAAAAAAATGGCTCCGCCTGAAATTTCAGCTCGCGTTTTGATGAAAATGAAAAAAACCGCTGAAGAATTTTTGGGTGAAGAAGTCACTCAAGCGGTTGTTACCGTTCCGGCCTATTTCAATGACTCACAACGTCAAGCCACTAAAGATGCTGGCAAGATTGCCGGTCTTGAAGTCAAACGTATCATCAACGAACCAACCGCTGCAGCGCTGGCTTACGGCATGGACAAAAAACGTGGTGATTCCACAGTTGTTGTATACGATTTGGGTGGTGGTACGTTTGACGTATCGATCATTGAAATTGCTGATATCGAAGGCGAGCATCAGTTTGAAGTACTGGCCACCAACGGTGATACATTCCTGGGTGGTGAAGACTTTGACCAACGTATCATTGATTATCTGGTTGCTGAATTCAAGAAAGATCAGGGCGTTGATCTGAGTAAAGATCCATTGGCCTTGCAACGTTTGAAAGATGCTGCCGAGAAAGCCAAAATTGAGCTGTCTTCCAGCTCACAAACGGATATTAATCTGCCTTACATCACTGCAGATGCCAGTGGCCCTAAACACATGGAAATCCGTTTGACCCGCGCCAAGCTGGAATCTTTGGTAGAAGACTTGATTTCACGCAGTATGGAACCTTGCAAAATGGCATTGAAAGATGCCGGCCTGAAATTGTCTGACATCAATGATGTCATTCTGGTTGGTGGCCAAACCCGCATGCCGAAAGTGCAAGAAGCGGTTAAAGAAATGTTTGGTAAAGAACCACGCCGTGACGTGAATCCGGATGAAGCGGTTGCCGTTGGTGCTGCGATTCAGGCTGCGGTATTGGCTGGTGATGTGAAAGACGTATTGTTGCTGGACGTTACCCCATTAAGCCTGGGTATCGAAACCATGGGCGGCGTAATGACCAAACTGGTTGAGAAAAACACCACCATCCCAACTAAAGCGAATCAGGTGTTTTCGACAGCAGATGATAATCAGCCGGCCGTTACCATCCATGTATTGCAGGGTGAACGTGAAATTGCCTCAGCCAATAAATCACTGGGACGTTTTGATTTAGCGGATATTCCACCAGCTCCACGTGGTACACCACAAATCGAAGTCACCTTTGATATTGATGCTAACGGTATTCTGAACGTGTCTGCTAAAGATAAAGCGACAGGTAAAGAGCAATCCATTGTGATTAAAGCTTCCAGCGGTCTGTCTGACGATGAAGTTGAAAAAATGGTTAAAGATGCTGAAGCGCATGCTGATGAAGACCGTAAGTTCCATGAACTGGTCACAGTACGCAACCAGGCGGATGGTTTGATTCATGCGACCAACAAATCACTGACTGATCTGGGTGATAAAGTGGAAGCTGATGAAAAAGCCAAGATTGAAGCGGCCATTGAAGAGTTACAACAGGCTCTGAAAGGTGAAGATAAAGCCGATATCGAAGCCAAAACCGCTGCGTTGTCAGAAGCTGCAGGCAAGCTGGCTGAACGTGCTTATGCTGAAAACGCAGAAGCTGGTGAAGGTGCCGCAACAGATGATTCCACAGCACAAAACGATGATGTGGTAGATGCCGAATTTGAAGAAGTCGATGACGACAAGAAAAATTCATAATCTTTCACACAATTAACTGAAAACAGGCGTAGGCATTGAGCCTACGCCTGTCTTGTTTAAGAGATACAAGAAAAACTAAACATGGCCAAAAAAGACTATTACGACCTTCTTGGTGTATCGCGCACTGCGACAGAAGCTGAAATCAAAAAAGCATATCGTCGTATGGCGATGAAATATCATCCTGATCGTAATCCGGATGATGCAACCGCTGAAGCCAGGTTCAAAGAGGCCAAAGAAGCTTACGAAATTCTGTCTGATTCCCAAAAACGTGCTGCTTATGACCAGTTTGGTCATGCTGGAGTAGATAACAGCTCAGGCGGTGGCGGGTTCAGAAGTTCGGGCGGTTTCAGCGATATTTTTGGCGATGTATTTAATGATATTTTCGGCGGTGGCGGTCCGGGTGGACAAAGCTTCCGTGGAGCCGATTTGCGCTATCGCCTGGATTTGACGCTGGAAGAAGCTGTTGCTGGAACGACTGCGAAAATTCGCATACCGGTCAATGTTGAATGTAAAACCTGTGATGGTTCCGGGGCCAAACCTGGCACACAACCTGTGACTTGTACGACCTGTGGTGGACATGGTCAGGTTCGCATTCAGCAAGGATTCTTCACTGTTCAGCAAGCCTGTCCACATTGTCGCGGAACGGGTCAGATGATTCAGGACCCTTGTCATGATTGTCATGGTCAAGGCGTCGTACAAGAGCATAAAACACTCTCCGTTAAAGTGCCCGCCGGTGTTAATACGGGTGATCGCATTCGTCTTGCCGGTGAAGGAGAAGCGG
>NZ_DFTU01000007.1:62436-63525 GCF_002379485.1 Methylophaga sp. UBA4204
GTGCTCCAGCCGGTGATTTATATGTCGAAGTAGCGGTTAAACGTCACGATGTATTTACCCGTGATGGTAATAATCTGTTTGCCGATGTACCCATCAGTTTCACCACCGCCTGTCTGGGCGGGGAACTGCAAGTGCCCACTTTGCAGGGTAAAGCTGTGCTGAAAGTGCCTGAAGGTACGCAAACCGGCCAGCAATTCAAGATGCGCGGTAAAGGTGTCAAATCAGTGCGTACCGGTGAAGTTGGCGATTTAATGTGTCGCGTGATTATTGAAACGCCGGTTAAATTATCAAAAAAACAAAAAGAGTTATTGCAGGAATTTGCCGAAACGATGGAAGGTTCCGGGGCAACCCACAGTCCAAAACATGAATCGTGGCTTGATGCTGTAAAACGTTTTTTTGAATAAGATATTTGCCAATAGGAAGCTGACTGGGCTATTTTTGCCAGCCAGCTTTTTTATTTTCTGATTTACCGCCATAAGGATATAAACCATGGCTATTAATATTGCTATTAACGGTGCCGCTGGCCGCATGGGCCGTTGCCTGATTCAAGCCGTCGCTGAAACAGATGGTTTGCAGCTATCTGCTGCCATTGATCGAGCGGAGTCATCATTAATTGGTGTGGATGCCGGTGAATTGGCTGGAGTCGGTAAATTAGGGGTAGTGTTGTCAGCAGATCTTGATCAAGCAACTCAGCAATCGGATGTGATCATAGACTTCACCATTCCTGAGGCCACCATGGCTCTCCTGCCGTTATGTGCAGAGAATCAGTGCCGCCCGGTGATTGGTACAACGGGTTTTGATGAAGCGCAAAAACAGATTATTCAGCAAACAGCCGGTCGCATTGCCACCTTACTAGCCCCCAATATGAGTGTTGGGGTGAATTTATCACTGAAATTACTTGATATGGCTGCCCGTGTATTGGGGGATAGCGTTGATATTGAGATTATTGAAGCCCATCACCGCCATAAAGTGGATGCACCTTCCGGTACTGCCTTAAGAATGGGGGAAGTGGTTGCAGATGCTTTGGGCCGCGATTTAAAAGAGTGTGCTATTTATGGTCGTGAAGGACGTACCGGCGAACGCGATCGT
>NZ_DFTU01000087.1:0-6328 GCF_002379485.1 Methylophaga sp. UBA4204
CCGTTTTAGTGGGGGCAACTACACATTGGTGGTTATCAACCTGCACAGAAATGGCTCAAAGATAGAGTCGGAAGAGTACTCTCTACTGAAGATATCCGTCATTATTTAAAGATAATTACCGCACTAGTTGAAACAAATGTTGTGATAAATGCAATAAAACAAGTTGAGATATAAGGGGCATGAGGCCTCAGTATTACCAAGCACTGAATCTAAAATCACTATTACTTAGTTTAAAAACGAAACAGTGGCTCTGATTGTTCTGCGGTAACTAATATTCACTTGAAAATTACCCCATTCATAACTACTTTTAGATTGACGCCACAGCAATCCACATCCGCTTTTGTCCTTTGCGCTAATTTAAGCTTTAAAGTCTCTACATAGTGTCTACATAGTGTCTACATGAGATAAAAACAAAAAAGCCTTAACGTTAAAATTAACGCTAAGGCTTTGATTTGATTGGTGGGCCCACCAGGACTCGAACCTGGGACCAAGGGATTATGAGTCCCCTGCTCTAACCAACTGAGCTATAGGCCCGATTTTGAAATCAGCTGTCTGAGTCGAGGAAGCTTCTCAGTTGATCCGAGCGTGA
The DNA here is from genome assembly GCF_002379485.1 of Methylophaga sp. UBA4204. Taxonomy (NCBI): domain Bacteria; kingdom Pseudomonadati; phylum Pseudomonadota; class Gammaproteobacteria; order Thiotrichales; family Piscirickettsiaceae; genus Methylophaga; species Methylophaga sp. UBA4204. The sequence goes on from NZ_DFTU01000087.1 coordinate 590, forward strand.
TGGGTGGCGCAGTTTACGTAACGCCTTGGCTTCGATCTGACGAATGCGCTCACGGGTAACATCAAATTGTTTACCAACTTCTTCGAGCGTGTGGTCAGTATTCATATCAATACCAAACCGCATACGTAGTACTTTGGCTTCTCGCTCGGTCAGGCCATTCAAAACTCCCTGAGTGGCTTCTCTAAGGCCTTCGATAATAGCAGAGTCTGCTGGTGACATAACGTTGATATCTTCAACGAAATCGCCCAGATGTGAATCTTCATCATCACCGATTGGGGTTTCCATCGAAATCGGCTCTTTGGAAATCTTCAGTACTTTACGTACTTTGTCTTCCGGCATTTCTACACGTTCTGCCAATTCATCCGGAGTAGGTTCACGGCCCATTTCCTGGAGCATTTGACGGGCAACACGATTGAGTTTGTTGATGGTTTCAATCATATGTACCGGAATACGAATGGTACGTGCCTGATCGGCAATCGAACGGGTAATCGCCTGACGAATCCACCAGGTTGCATAGGTAGAGAATTTATAGCCACGTTGATATTCGAATTTATCAACCGCTTTCATCAGACCAATGTTACCTTCCTGAATCAGATCCAGGAATTGCAAACCACGGTTGGTATATTTTTTAGCGATAGAGATAACCAGACGCAAGTTGGCTTCGACCATTTCTTTCTTGGCACGACGCGCTTTGGCTTCAGCAATCGACATCTGACGGCTGATTTCTTTAATCTCGGAAATATCCAGTCCACGATCTTCTGCAATTTCCGCTAATTTGCTTTGTGCAGCCAGAATATCATCAAGATTTTTCTTGATGGTGGATGAATAATGTTTTTTAGCGCGAATGAATTTATCTGACCATTCAAGATTACTTTCATTACCCTGGAATGCATCGATAAAGTCACGGCGATTCATACCCGCCTGCTCTACAACGATGTCCATAATGATTTTTTCTTGTTTACGCACTTCGGCGATGGTTTCTGCCATCAAGCCATTCAAGTAAAGCAGTGTTTTTGGTGTCAATTTGAATTCCATAAACAGGTTACTAGCCTGTTCACGAGATTCGATCATGGCGTCACCTTCGGTGGCCAGAACGTTTTTGTATGCTTCTTTCAACGCGGTAAAGCGAGCCCGGGCTTCTTCTGGATCGATTTCACCAGAATCATCTTCATCATCGCTTACGCCACCAACATCATCGTCATCATCGTCATCGCTGTCAGAATCATCGGAATCTGAGCTGCTGGTAACATCATCATCGTCGTCATCACTTGCGACCAGTTCTTCAGGTGCCACAAAACCACGAATAAGTTCATTCAGGCGCATTTCGCCTGCTTCAACCGCATCGTAGAATTCAAGGAATGACGAAATAACCGGTGGGTAAGTTGACAGCATCAGCAGACTTTCGCGGAGACCTGCTTCGATGCGTTTAGCGATAACGATCTCGCCTTCGCGAGTCAATAATTCAACAGAGCCCATCTCGCGCATGTACATGCGCACAGGATCGGTTGTACGACCAAACTCACCGTCGGAACTTGCCAGGACAGCTGCAGCTTCTTCATCAGAGACTTCGTCATTTGATGAAACAGCTTCGGCGAGACGTTCCATCTCATCGGTATCCATCCCATCTTCATGGACCATGATACCCAGGTCGCTGAACATACTGACGATGTCTTCGACCTGATCCGCATCGACCAAATCTTCTGGAAGGTGGTCATTGATCTCGCCGTAGGTGAGATAACCGCGCTCCTTTCCAAGGGCGATAAGTTCTTTAACGCGTGATTGCTGATCTTTCATTCGGCCTCTTTATGCATGGTGACGCTGTTTTTGGCGGTAACACTATATTATAGTGAAAGCACTTTGTTATTGCATCATTTTTGATTACAAAACACTCACTTATAAGAATTAATTTCAATTCTTTCCGACTCAGTCAACTGGCTGAGTCCTTTATTTATCAAATAAGTATAGCGTTCATCTCGTGCTTGCTTGTTTAGACGACTCACAATTCCAATGAGTTCATGCTCCAGTTGTTCTGGCGACAAATTCAACGGTTGCATTGCGAGCTTTTCCATATAGGGAGCTTGTTGAGTATCTCGCCAACGCTCTAAAAGCTGTGCGGTTTTAAGATGGGGATGCTCACGCATGGTTTCAAGTAGCTGAATTAAAATCGCTAAACCGGGCATATCCAGCCGATGTAAATTATCTGTATCCGGAACAGCCTCATACAATTGTGGATGCTGTAACAGAATCATCACCGCCATGCGCACAGGTGTCATATTGGCCATTGCATTTTGTTTGGCGTTTTTTACTGGAGGTGGTGGCGCAGGCTTTTCCAAGTGTTTGTTTAAGGTAGCAATATTGGTTTTAGCATGGTCTGCCAGCTGCTGCTCCAGCATATCGCGATACAAACCTGCAGGGATATGTCTTAGATAGGGTTTGGCAATTTCAACCAGTCTGGCGCGGCCATCCATTGATTGACTATCTACTCGCGAAAGCAATGTAGCAAAGAAAAATTCGGAATAACTTTGAGCTTGAGTAATTCGTTGCTGAAAGGCATCAGCCCCCTGCTCTCTGACCATGGTGTCAGGATCCTGACCTTCTGGCAGAAACATAAATTTCAATTCAAAGTTGCCACCAAGTATCGGCATCGCATTTTCTGCGGCTCGCCAAGCAGCTTCTTTACCCGCACGATCGCCATCAAAACAAAAAACAATTTCCGGCGCGCTACGTGTTAATAGCCGTAAATGTTCGGATGTTGTCGCTGTGCCTAGTGTGGCCACCGCATTGTTAATGCCAAACTGCGCCAGCGCGATCACATCCATATACCCTTCAACAATCAGGATCTTTTCCAATCGACGATTCGCTTTACGGGCTTGATATAAACCGTAAAGCTCCTGACCTTTGTGAAAAATGGGGGTTTCTGGTGAGTTCAGATATTTTGGTGTGCCATCGGCATCGATAACACGTCCACCAAAGGCGATAACACGGCCCCGACGGTCACGAATAGGAAACATCAAACGATCACGAAAACGATCGTAAGTACGCCCCTTGTCGTTTTTAATCAGCATTCCAGCTTCGAACAGCTGATCCTGGGTTTGCTGATTATTGCCAAAAGTGCGTAATACATTGTCCCAGCCATCCGGAGCCATACCAATATCAAAAGCAGCTACGGTTTCAGGGCTAAGACCACGCTGTTGGATATAATCCTGAAAAGCCTGGCGCTGCGGGTGGTTTTGTAATTGATGTACGTAGTAGCGACTGACTTTATCCATCAAGTCGTAAAGGTTTTGTCTGGCGGGAGTAAGTGCAGCTTGTTGCGTGACTGGAACCTGCATACCGACGGTGTCCGCAAGCTCCTGAATCGATTCAGGAAAGCTGAGCTGGTCGTACTCCATGAGAAAGCCGATCGCAGTGCCGTGCGCACCACAGCCAAAACAGTGATAAAACTGCTTATCAGGGCTGACAGTAAATGACGGGGTTTTCTCGTTGTGGAATGGACAGCAGGCGTGCAGATTTTTACCGGCTTTTTTCAGCGGTACTCGCGCATCGATAATATCAACGATATCGACTCGTGAGAGCAATTCGTCAATAAACTGTGGAGGGATTTGTCCGGCCATAAATCAATTATGGCCGAAGTCTGTCTTGAATGTTAACCACGTCTGAAAAAAGACCTGGCATTGCTGGCTTAAGAACTGAGCGCGGCCTTAACCTGGCTGCTCACTGCGCCCATATCAGCGCGTCCTTGTACTTTCGGACGCAACACATTCATCACCGCACCCATGTCTTTCTGGCTACTAGCGCCTGTCTCTTGAATTGCATCAGCGATAGCTGCCTGCAATTCTGCTTCGCTCAAGGCTGTTGGCAAAAATTCTTCAATTATTGCCAGTTCAGCTTTTTCGATGACCGCTAAGTCATCACGGCCAGCTTGCTCAAACTGCGATAAGGCATCTTTGCGCTGTTTAGTCATTTTGGTCAGCACAACGATAATGTCATCATCTGACATATCCTGGCGATTATCGACTTCAACTTGCTTGATGGCAGCAGTAATTTGGCGCAATGTGCCAAGACGATCTTTGTCTTTGGCGCGCATTGCATCTTTTACGCTATCTTGAATTCGAGCTTTGAGTGGACTGGCTTCTTGAGGCATTAGAATAAGATTCTAATCAGCAATTAGTACATGCGAACGCGGCTAGCGTTTTCACGTGACAGTTTCTTTTGGTGACGCTTAACAGCCGCTGCTGCTGCACGTTTACGAACAGTTGTTGGTTTTTCATAAGCTTCGCGAGCGCGAGCTTCTGCAACCGTACCGGCTTTTTCACAAGCACGTTTGAAACGACGTAAAGCTACGTCAAATGGTTCGTTTTCTTTAACCTTAACAGATGGCATTCAATACATTCCTAAACAGACAATGACGGAAAAGCCCTTAATTGTACGAGATCTATTTAGGAAAGAAAATACTAAATGCTAATTAGTTGGCTGAGACCACCACCATCAAGGCATAATAATCGCCATTAATTAATGCAGTCAGAATAAATTTATGCGTGTTTTAGGAATTGAATCATCTTGCGACGAAACCGGTATTGCACTCTATGATACTGAAAAGGGGCTGTTGGCTCATGCCCTTTTCAGCCAGATAGAAATGCATGCCGAATATGGCGGTGTGGTGCCTGAACTGGCTTCCCGTGATCATATTCAAAAGGCATTGCCCTTGATGCAACAGGTTTTGGACGAAGCGGGTCTGCACCGAAAAGATATTGATGCGGTGGCTTATACGGCGGGGCCGGGCTTGGTCGGTGCTTTACTGGTGGGCGCCGCAATTGGTCGCAGTCTGGCCTGGGCGTTACATATCCCAGCCTTGCCAATTAATCATATGGAAGGACACCTTTTATCGCCGTTACTGGAAGCCAATCCACCGACATTTCCATTTGTATCTTTATTGATTTCCGGCGGCCATACCTTACTGGTTGATGTTAAGGGTGTTGGTGAATATGAATTAATGGGCGAATCAATTGATGATGCGGTCGGTGAAGCATTCGATAAAACGGCCAAAATGTTGGGGCTAGGTTATCCGGGTGGCCCGGCCTTAGCGGCTTTAGCGGAAAAAGGACAGGAGGGCGCCCATATCTTTCCCAGACCGATGACCAATCGTCCTGGTTTGGATTTCAGTTTCAGTGGTTTGAAAACATTTGCTTTAAATACCTGGCATAACAGCGATCAGAGTGAACAAGCCAAAGCCGATATTGCGTTGGCGTTTCAAACAGCGGCGGTGGAAACCTTAGTGATTAAATGTCGCCGGGCATTAAAACAAAGTGGGCATAAACGTTTGGTCGTGGCCGGTGGCGTCAGTGCCAATAAGTCGTTGCGCGCGGCTTTAGATGCATTACCGAAAGTGCAGGTTTATTATCCACAATTACAATTCTGTAGCGATAACGGAGCGATGATCGCGTTTGCCGGAGCGATGCGTCATCAGGCCATGGTTGTTGAAACTGAAGCAACATTTAATGTGCGTTCACGTTGGCCCTTAGATGAGCTAACGCCGCCAGCTTCAGCCTGACTTTTTCTCTTCACCGGCCAGCAAACGCTGGATATTACTGCGGTGCCGCCATAGCAAAAGCAGTGCAATTACCAGAATAACCGCACGTGCAAAAACCGTATCTATAAGCCACAAGCTATAAACCGGTGTCATTGCCGCAGCGGCAATGGCTGATAAAGACGAAATCCGACTAATGGCAAAAACCACAA
>NZ_DFTU01000087.1:6419-17839 GCF_002379485.1 Methylophaga sp. UBA4204
ACCACAATCCAAGTCAGTAACGCCGCTCCAGCCAAGGCAGGTGACAGCGCCAGAAACGCGCCCAAAGCCGTTGCCACACCTTTGCCACCTTTAAACTGAAAAAATACAGGGTATAAGTGCCCAAGAAATGCAAAAAAAGCAATTAAAGCCAAGATATTAATATCAAAGTCCAACATTTGCCCGATTAATACCGGGACGACGCCCTTTAACACATCGATCAGTAAGACCATTGCCGCGAGCTTTTTGCTACCCATCCGCAACACATTAGTCGCGCCTGGATTGCCAGAGCCTTGAGTCCTTGGATCCGGTAAACCAGAGACCTTACAAAGCATGACAGCGCTCGATAATGAGCCTATGAGGTAGGCGCCGAGCAATGCAAGCAGCGCGATGGCAGTTAATTCAGGCATGTTATGATGTGACCTTTGAAAATGTAGCGGTATTATTCAGTACCATTATCACTTTTGCCAACATTGAAGCGACATCATGGACAAAATTTTTCTAAATGATCTGAAAATTGACACGATTATCGGCATTTATGATTGGGAGCGCGAAACGCTGCAAACGTTACGCTTTGATTTTGAAATAGATTGGGATATCAGTAAAGCCGCGGCATCGGATGATATTACGAACACCTTGGATTATGGTTCGGTGGCCAATGTCGTTGTCGAGTTTGTCAGTAATAGTCGATATCTGTTGATAGAAACCCTGGCTGAAGAGGTAGCGCAACTTTTACTCAAGACATTTGACATTCCTCGGCTCAAGCTTACTTTGACCAAACCCGTCCAATTGCATGGAAAAAATCAGGCACAAATTGTGATTGAGCGCACCAGCGAATGAGACAGCAGAAAGGTTATCTGCTTGGTTTAGGCAGCAACATAAATCCTCAGCAAAATACCGAGAAAATGGTCATTGCGCTGCTACAAGAGTTTAAAGCACTAAAACTAAGCCGAGTATTAAAAATCCCGCCAGTGGGTATGAACAGTCATCGGGATTTCCTCAATACCATCGTCTTCGTTGAAACCGATTTATCACAGAGAGAATTAAAGAGCTTTTGCAATCAGATTGAAATCAATTTAGGTCGGGATCGGGACGATCCGTTAAGCAAAACCAAAGATCGACCAGCCGATATCGATATCCTGAAACAGCTGAGTTTGCCAGAAGAGGCTGATATCGCTGTCAGCAGCATTACTGATGAGTATTTTCTTTACCCCATTATTCGTGAGCTGCTCAGTTATCTTACTGACACTGCAGAAGTCACGCCTCCTGCAGGGGTTTTGATACAAACGTCTGAATTACGCTTTGGAGAGACGGCGACCACCATCTACTGGGATAGTCGCGCCGGTAATAAAGGGGTTCTCTAACAAGCTTTTTATTGCGAGATACACAGGTTCCGCACCACCTTCACGAGCCAGTGGGGTTTCAGACAGCATTTTCTGCCTGGCTTCTTGTGTATGAGACTCAGTAAACAGAACCGGGCCCGGTGCCACTGAATTCACCTTGATCTGCGGAGCAAGTTTTTTGGCCGATACCAGCGTCAAATTATGCAATCCTGCTTTGGTTGTGCCATAAATATCAAAACGTGGGGTAGGATTTTCAACATTGATATCGGTGATATGAATAATGTCGGCCGGATCGTTTCCCGGTCCTATTAACAGCGTTGATAACGCCTGATTGATAAGAAACGGCGCTAACATATGTATGGTGAAAAAATGTTGATATTGCTCAGCAGCCTCAAACAAATCTTCTGCTGTCGGTGTAAATGCTGAGGCATTATGCACAATGCCTCGATAAGCCAGACTGAATTGCTGCAGTTTGTCGATAAACGCCATAATGCTGGCAGTATCCTGCAAATCCGCCTGAATAGTCTGTATGCCTAATTGTTTTAGTTTTTGGACATCATCTGTTTCAGTACGGTAATGTGCCAATACATCATAACCATCCTGCTTTAGCCTGGAAGCAATATGAAATCCGACCCGCTTTCCGGCACCTGTTACTAAAATGGGATTATTCACTGAAATTACCGACTAAATGAAAGATACCGCCAAGTTACCTGCACCTGACCCCATTGCGCAACAGCATAGCGATCAACTGTTGCAACTGATTTTTCAGACCATAGAAGACCGTAATGGTTGGCTGAGCTTTGCAGAATTTATGCAGATGGCTTTATACCAACCTGGACTAGGTTATTACAGTAATGGCTTAAGTAAGATTGGCGAAGCAGGGGATTTTATTACTGCCCCGGAAATAAGCCCGTTATTTTCACAGGCGCTGGGCAATCATATTGCGGATATACTGAGACAACTACCCGCGGCAGATTGCCTGGAATTTGGCGCGGGCAATGGGCAAATGGCGGTCGATATTCTGCAGTATCTGCAGGAAATTGATTGCCTGCCGGCACATTACTACATAATCGAAGCAAGTGCCCACTTACGTCAACAGCAATATGAAATAATACATAAACTTTTTGGAAGTGACCAGAACCGCGTGATCTGGCTGGATCAACTGCCTACTGAATTCACCGGAGTGATCATTGCAAACGAAGTGTGCGATGCCATGCCAGTGCATCGGGTGCAGTTTGAAGAAAACCAGATTCTGGAGGTTGGAGTAGGGCGCGAAGAAGGGCAACTGGCATGGCTTTCACAAACCGTGACTGATCCTTTTTTACAGACACGTTGCGAACAAATTCACCCCTTACTGCCGCAGTTTCCTTATCAGACAGAAGTTGCCATGCAAGCACCTGCCTGGCTTGGCACCATCGCCGAAAAACTGACCCAGGGTGCTATATATTTAATTGATTATGGCTATGAAGCCAGTGACTATTTTCATCCCATGCGGCATCAGGGCATGCTGCGTTGCCACTATCAACATCAGGCACATAATGATCCATTGGTCTTGGTCGGCCTGCAGGATATCACCGCTCATGTGGACTTCACTGCGTTAGCTGAAACAGCCCATGTAATAGGATTGCAAGTTGAGGGTTATCAAAGGCAGAGTGATTTTCTGCTGGCAGGTGACATTCTCAATCTCAGCCAACAAAATGCGCCAGATTCCTTTCAGCAGATGCAACAGGCCGCAGCTTTGAAACGTTTATTATTGCCAGAACAGATGGGAGAACTGTTTAAGGTGCTCAGCCTGTCAAAAAATGTCGAAATGCCTCGCTCGAAATCTGCTGATTTGCGCTATCGTCTTTAAAGATTGCAATAAAAAAGGCGCCGAAGCGCCTTTATTGATGTGTTAAGAAATCATTATTCCTGATTACTTTCTTCTAATTGTTGTTTGAGCTGTTCAAGCTGCTCAGACATTTCAAACAGGACTTCCTTAATATTGGCCACATCATCGGTCAAATTATCTGTTTGACGTTTGGTTCTGGCTATTTCTTCACGCATTTCAGGCGTTAATGCGCCGGTATCCTGTCCTTTACGCTCAGCTGCAGAAGCTAATACGGTTGGGATATCAATCACTACCCAGTCAGACCGTTCAGAGCCATCCTCTTGGTGATATGAAATGCCATTATCTAAAGCAATTTTGGTTGCTGGTTCAGAATCGGATTTACGGGTACCCGGTAATAATGGATTTACCCGACGATCAATCTCTTGACCGGTATATTGCTCTTTATCACGGTATTCCTCATGAACAAGGCCGAAGATAATGTTCAAGCGGCCATTGTTATCAACAAACACGCGACCACTGTTGGTTTTGCGTTCCGCTGCAATCGCTCCGGCATGAACCCCTAGCGTGACAAAGGTAATATCTTCATCGGGTTGAGCACGGTTTAAACCCTGTGCCAACGTTGAACTTAAAATTTGCAGTTCACCCGGTGAAAACAACGGGACTTGCTGAGTTCTCAGTAAGACGCGCTGATTGACGTAAAGTGATGAAAGCACTTCACGCATTTCATCCTGATTGATTGGTAAAGGGTGCTGATTGGTTCCAGGCTGATCCCGCTCTACCATACGAACGTATTGCAGATTTGACTCCCACAGTATCGGACCACTTTGTGACATAACGACTTCATCATCATCTGATGATTTTTTACTGAATGGGTTGCCACAGGCAGACAAGCCGACAGTCATTGCCACACTGAGTGCAATGATGCTGCTGTATTTCACAATGCCTTGCATATAATTTTCCTCAATTAATTCGTATCACGATTTTCCGATTACCGGAGATTCTGCTTTTTGTTCACGACATAATAATGCCTGAACCGATTTGCGCGGATCGTACCCTTCAAACAGGATTTTGCATACCTGCTCAACAATTGGCATCTCAACACCCGCCTGTTGAGCGCGCAATAAAACTTCTCTTGCAGCGTGCATACCTTCTACCGTCTTACCGACTTTTGAAACCGCTTCATCAACTTTAAGACCTGAACCAATCGCTAAGCCCAGCTGGCGATTTCGGCTCTGATTGTCGGTACAGGTGAGAATCAAATCCCCCATACCAGACAGACCAAACATGGTTTCCGGTTCAGCCCCCAATATACTGGCTAAACGCATAATTTCTGCCATACCGCGGGTCAGCAAAGCGGCACGGGCGTTGGCACCATATCCTAATCCGTCACAGATACCTGCGGCAATTGCCAACACGTTTTTCACCGTGCCACCAACTTGCACTCCTAAAACATCCTCCGTGGTGTAAGCCCGCAAAGCTGGTCCATGAAGCGCATTTGCCAAGGCTTTGGCAAACTCTGTATCGCGGGAAGCAACTGTTAAAGCGGTAGGTAACCCGGCCGCAACCTCCGCGGCGAACGATGGACCAGAAACGACAGCTAAAGCATGTTTAGGCCCCAGAATTTCAATAGCCGTATCGTGCAGAAATTGACCATTGTGGGGCGTTAAACCTTTGGTCGCCCAACTGATCGGGATATCTTCAGACAGAAAAGGTTTAATGCAATGCAATATTTCGCTAAACGCCACACTTGGCACTGAAATCATTACATGTCTGCAATTTTTCAGAGATTTTTCCAAATCCATTTCAATTTTCAATGTATCCGGAAAAATAATTTCCGGTAAATAGCGGCTGTTCATCCGTTCAGCCGCTATCCGGGAAAGCTGTTCTTTGTCACGACCCCACAGCCAGACTTCATGCCCATTGCGAGCCATGGCAATCGCCAGCGCCGTACCCCAGGCTCCGGCACCAATGACAACTGTTGGCATTAAAGAAGAAGCGGTCATGGCCATCTAGACAAGCTAGTGAGTAGCCTGTGCTGCTTCCATCTGCTGACGCGCCTGATCAATTTGATGTTTGTATACTGCATCAAAGTTCACGGGTGCCAGCACGAGTTGTGGGAAACCACCTTTAATAACCACATCAGAAATCACTTCACGTGCAAATGGGAAAACAGTATTCGGGCAGTAACTGCCAATCAGGGGACCCATTTCTTCCTTGCTATACCCGGTCAAAGTGAAAATTCCAGCCTGTTTGACTTCCGCCAGAAATGCGACTTGATCATTAACTTTCGCGGTGACTGTGACGACCAGAACAATTTCATGGGTATCTTCATCAATACGGTTATATTCATTACCCAATTGCAGATCCAGTTTGGGTTTCCATTCTTCACGGAAAATGGCTGGAGAATTAGGTGTTTCAAATGAAATATCTTTGGTGTAGATCTTCTGAATGATGAACTTTGGTTGTTGTTCTTCTGTTGCTGCTGTGTTTTCTTCAGCCATGATTTTCCCTCTCTAATAGAATTTAATTATTTGTCAGTAAAACATCGAGCTGACCCGAACGATCGATATCAACCAAATCGGTATATCCACCCAGTGATTTACCATTAATGAATATTTGCGGCACGGTACGTTGCTGACTTTTTTGCATCATTTCCTGGCGTTTTTCAGGATGCTGATCCACACGGATTTCGTCATAACTGACACCTTTTTGATCCAGTAACTGCTTTGCCATGGTGCAATACGGGCAATGCGCAGATGAATAAATGATGACTTTGCTCATAACAACGCTCCAAGTCTTAAGTGAATAATGGCAGTTTGGCATCTCGCCATGCGTGCAGACCACCTGACATTACATAAATATTGGTATAGCCATGTTTTTTGAACTGTTTGGCAGCAGCTTTTGAACGCTGACCACTGTCACACACCAGAACCAGAGGCTGATCCTTATTTTTTAGCGACTTGAGATTCGCCTCGATATCAGCCACCGGTACATTAACGGAATCGACTATATGTGAAGTTTCAAATGCAGCTTTATCGCGAATATCAACAAAACAGCCTTTTTGCTGATTCACCAGATTAACAGCTGTTGGCACATCAACGGCATTAAACCCACCCAGTTTGCGAGTGAGTGAGTCAGAAAAAACCAAAAACAACAACACCACAAACAAACTGGACAGTATCCAATGATTAACAATAAATTCGCCCAGATTTTCCATTAAACAACCCTAAATTTATGAATAAATAATGATTTCTATTTTACGCAAAACAATTCGCACATCATGCTGATTAGCCGTAAAAGGCGCTCATCGTTGACCCGGTAAAATATACGGTTTGCATCTCGTCTTGCCGCCAGAATGTTTTTATCTTTGAGTTTGGCAAGATGCTGCGACACATTGCTTTGTGTTGTGCCAACCTGATCAACAATATCCTGTACTGATAATTCCTGATCGCCCAACGTACAAAGAATTTTCAAACGCAATGGATTCGACATTGCTTTCAGCGCAAATGCAGCGCGTTCAATATCGTCATTAATGGCATGCATTTGCGGGTTTCCGGATTGTGAAATGATGTTAGTCAACGAGATTGCAACTGTAATTGATTACAAAAGCCCATATAATACACAGCATTGTTGTTGATTTGCAGTGTTCACTGTTTTTCACAACCCCAGGTCGTCGTAACCCGTGATTAAAGGATAGTTTCATGAGCCACATGCACCGCCCACTTGCGCTAATCATTATGGATGGTTGGGGTTATAGTGAAGAGGTCCAGCATAATGCCATTTTGGCTGCCAATACCCCCGTTTGGGATCACCTCTGGAATGATTACGCACATACATTGATTAACGCCTCCGGCGCTGGTGTTGGCTTGCCGGGCGATCAGATGGGAAATTCTGAAGTTGGTCATCTCAACATTGGTGCTGGCCGGGTGGTTTATCAGGAATTCACCCGGATTAGTGTCGCCATTCGAAACGGATCTTTTTTTACCAATCAAACACTGACTGATGCGGTGGATGACGTGGTGAAAAATGATAAAGCCCTGCACATTCTGGGCTTGCTATCCGATGGCGGCGTGCACAGTCATGACAGTCATATTCAGGCCATGGTAAAACTTGCTGCAGACCGCGGGGCGACTAAAATTTATTTGCACGCTTTTCTGGATGGTCGCGATACGTCACCCAAATCTGCTCAAAAGTTCATTGCGGACATGCAAGCCTGTTTTAACGAAACCGGTAAGGGCCGTTTCGCCAGTATTATCGGGCGCTTTTATGCGATGGATCGTGACCAGCGCTGGGATAGAGTTCAACAGGCTTATGAACTGATTGCTAATGGTAAAGCCGTTTATCAGGCAGATAATGCACTTGAAGCTCTTCAGGACGCCTATGCCCGAGAAGAAACGGACGAGTTTGTTAAAGCCACCAGAATTGGTGATGCCGTGCCGATTGAGGATGGTGACAGTATCGTATTCATGAATTTCCGTGCTGATCGCGCTCGTGAATTAACCCAGTGTTTCATTGATACTGAATTTACTGGATTTCCCATATTGGCAGCACCAAAACTGTCAAAATTTGTCACGCTGACGGAATATAAGAAGGATTTTGATGTACCGGTGGCTTTTCCGGCTGAAAAGCTCAAAAACCTGCTGGGCGAATGTATTTCTGCTGTTGGTTTACGCCAGTTGCGTATTGCTGAAACCGAAAAATATGCGCATGTGACGTTCTTTTTTAATGGCGGAAGCGATGTTCCTTACGAAGGTGAAGATCGGATTCTGGTGCCCTCGCCAAAAGTCGAAACCTACGATTTACAACCGGAGATGAATGCTCCGGAAGTGGCCGAAAAACTGGTCAAAGCCATTCACAGCAATCAATATGATGTCATCATCTGTAACTTCGCCAATGCAGATATGGTAGGCCATACCGGTAATTTTGATGCGACAGTTAAAGCCATTGAAACACTGGATAACTGTCTCGGTAAAATCTGGTCCGCATTAAAAGAAAGCGGTGGCGAAATGCTGGTAACAGCAGATCATGGCAATGCTGAAAAGATGGTGGACAATGAGAAAGGCCAGGCGCATACAGCCCACACCAGCAACCTCGTGCCGTTAATCTATGCGGGACGTTCGGCAGTCTGTGCCGAACAGGGTGGTTTATCTGATATCGCACCGACCATGCTGAGCCTGCTTGATCTCCCGATTCCAGCGGAAATGAATAATCACCTTCTGGTGAAACTCACCTGAACGTGCAGATGATGATTCGTGGTTTAATCTTGTTTTTCTGGCTTTTTGTGCCATTAAATCTTGCTGCTGAACCTTCGTCAGCAAAAAAGCTCGAAGCGGTACGGAGTGAAATATCTGAGCTTGATAAAACGATTAACCTTAACAAGAAAACCAAAGCGGAATTACAACAGCAATTAAAACAGCAGAGTCTCAAGGTTTCCGAAATAAGTCGCGAGTTAAATCAGATTAAACAATCTATTGCGGTTAAAGATGATGAATTACTTAATCTTCAACAGCAGTTGGGACTGACGCAAAAGCAGCAGGCAAAGCAACTGGAGGCATTAAATCAACAAATTCGCTCTGCATTTATGAATGCTCAACCCAGTTATCTAAAAATATTATTGTCTGAACAGTCTCCTGAGCGTGTCAGTCGAAGCAACACGTATTACCGTTATTTTCACTCGGCCCGCCAGCAGCAGCTCGAAACCTTGCACACGACTTTGCAAAACTTAACGGAGCAGGAAAAAGCTGTTTATGCTGTTAAAAGAAATCTGGATGAACTGGAACAACAACAGCTCTCGCAGCAAGAAGTTTTTAAACAGCAAACGGTTGAACGTGAGAGAACACTTGCCGCGCTGAATAAAAAAATCTCAGGGCAGGATGCACAACTGGCTGCATTAAAAGAAGAAGAGAAAAACCTGCAGTCATTATTAGACTCACTCGCCAAAAAAGCAGCAAAAAGACCTCCGCCATCAAAAACGGTGAAACCAAGTGAACGATTTTCGAGTCTGAGTGGGAAGTTACAATGGCCGTTGTCTGGAAAAATACTGGCAAGCTATGGTAGCCAGCGTAATCTTGATAAACTCAGCTGGAAGGGCATACTGATAGCCTCTGAAAAAGGCACGTCTGTTAAAGCCAGCGCAGAGGGCAGGGTGGTTTTTGCCGATTGGATGAAAGGCTTTGGCTTGTTAATCATCATTGATCATGGCGAACAGTTCATGACGCTGTATGGCAATAATGACAGTCTGCTGAAAAGCACGGGGGATACCGTGAATGCTGGTGAGGTTATCGCTCAAAGTGGTGATCAGGGTGTCAGACAAACCGCTGGATTATATTTTGAAGTACGTCATAAAGGCAGTCCGACCAATCCTATGCAATGGCTGCGCAAGCAAGGTTAATTTGAAATAAGGAATAAAGTTCATATGCGCTTTTTGAAACGTGATTTTGCGCTGGTAACAGCGGGTGTCATTATCGGCATCACATTGATTTTTGGTCAAATGGTATCAGCCGAGAAAGACACTGTCGCAAAGCCTGACTTGCCAATAGACGATCTAAGAGCTTTCTCTGAAATTTTCGGCCGCATCAAAAGCAGTTATGTAGAGCCGGTGGAAGACAAAGCTCTGCTGGAAAACGCCATTCGCGGCATGCTTTCTGGACTGGATCCCCATTCATCCTACCTTGATCTCAGCGAATTCAAGGATCTCCGTGAAGGCACATCTGGAGAGTTTGGTGGCTTGGGTATAGAAGTATCAATGGAAGATGGCTTCGTCAAAGTGGTTGCACCAATTGACGAAACACCCGCTGCTGAAGCAGGTGTAAAAGCCGGTGACCTGATTATCCGTCTCGATGACACCCCTGTTAAAGGTCTGACGCTGACTGAAGCCGTAGACATCATGCGTGGTGAACCGGGCAGCAAAATTGTTCTGACGATTATTCGTGAAGGCGCTGATAAACCGCTGAAACTGGAACTGACTCGCGCCATTATCAAAGTGAAAAGTGTACGCACCGAAGTTCTGGAGCCAGGTTATGGTTATGTACGAATCACTACTTTCCAATCACCAACCGGTGAGAATCTTCGTGACGCCGTAAATCAACTCAAGACTGATAATGGTGGCAAATTAAAAGGTCTGGTGCTTGATTTACGCAATAATCCAGGCGGCGTTTTAGATGCAGCGGTTGAAGTTTCTGATGCTTTCCTCAACAAAGGCATGATTGTCTACACTGAAGGACGTATTGAGGATGCCGATCAAAAATTCCACGCCAAACCTGGTGATATGCTGAATGGCGCGCCTATTATTGTGCTGGTAAATGGTGGCTCAGCTTCTGCTTCTGAAATTGTTGCCGGGGCTTTGCAGGACCATCAACGGGCCGTGATACTGGGTACTAAAACCTTTGGTAAAGGGTCAGTACAAACGGTTATGCCTTTAACCAATGATACCGCGGTCAAGATGACAACCGCGCGGTATTACACCCCTTCTGGACGCTCTATTCAGGCAGATGGTATACACCCTGATATCGTGATTGATGCCTTACAAATCAGTGCAGCTGAAGATAATGGCTTCCAGCCGCTGCGAGAAGTTGATCTCAGTCGTCATCTGGAAAATGGTTTACTGGAAGAATCAGACGAAACTCCGGCCGACGCGGAAGCGGGTCTCGATGAAGAAGAGGAAAAACAGCCTTTAGCACTGCGTGATTACCCGCTTTCTCAGGCATTGAACCTGCTGAAAGGCATGAACATTATGAGCAAACGTTAAACGCTATTTTCATGGCAACGGTATTAATCCCACTCGCTGAGGGCTTTGAGGAAATTGAGGCGGTCACGCTGATAGATGTTCTCAGACGGGCTGAGATAGATGTTGTTACTGCCAGTTTGACGGAGGATCTAAACATTACTGCCAGCCGTGGTGTCCGCTTGGTGGCGGATGCCACACTGGATGCAGTGATTGATGATGAATTCGACATGATGGTTCTGCCGGGCGGACAACCCGGCACCAACAATCTGAATGCCGATCAACGGATTCATGCGTTGCTCAAACGGTTTAACCAGGCTGATAAATGGCTTGGAGCAATATGTGCAGCACCCATGGTTCTGGCACATGTTGGCCTGCTAGAGGGGGTGAGCGTCAGCTGTTATCCAGGTGCACTGAAGCCCAGCGAATGGCCAGAAATTCAATTCAGTAATGATGCTGTCGTCTGTGATAATAAAATCATTACCTCCCGCGGACCGGGAACGGCAATGGCTTTTGCGTTAACAAT
>NZ_DFTU01000087.1:17878-33678 GCF_002379485.1 Methylophaga sp. UBA4204
CAATGACTTTTGCGTTAACTATTATCGAAAAACTTATGGATGAAGAGACTCGCGAACAAGTGGAAACCAGTCTCGTTATTCGCTAAAACGGAACCAGCATGTACTCACTTAATGAATCAGAACTCTCGATATTACTGGTTGAGCCATCTTCCGTTCAGCTGAAAATCATCATGCGTGAATTACGCCAGGCGGGAGTGAATAAAATTGATGGTGTTCACGATGGCGCGCAGGCTATCGTGGCTATGCAAAAGTATCCCCCGGATCTGGTGATCAGCGCCATGTATTTGCCTGACATGACCGCGACTGAACTACTCTCATCAATTCGTCGACTGGATAATCTGGAAAACACCCATTTTATGCTGATCTCCAGCGAATCAAATATTGAAGCACTTGAGCCTCTTCGCCAATCCGGTGTCGTGGCCATTCTGCCCAAACCCTTTGATCACGCTAATCTGCAGCGTGCCATCCGTACCACCCTGCAGCATATTGATCCAACTGAAATTGAATTACAGAATTACGAAGTAGAACAGCTGGAAGTTTTACTGGTCGATGACAGTCTGGTATCACGTAACCATCTAATGCGCGTGTTTCAGAACATGGGCATAAACCAGATTCATCAGGCTGAAAATGGTATTGAAGCGATTGAAATGCTCAAACAACAGAGTTTTGATTTGGTGGTGACCGATCTGAATATGCCAAAAATGGATGGTCAGGCGCTGGTTGAACATATCCGCAGCGAGATGGGCAATACTTTTGTGCCCATTTTGGTTGTGACCAGTGAGCAGAACCAGACCCGATTGGGTCAGGTTGAGCAGGCGGGCGTATCGGCTATTCTGGATAAACCTTTTGAACCTGAGTCTATCCGTGAAATCCTTTATCGAGTGCTTGACGAACAAACTTAATCGGTCACAGCATTGCTGGATTTCACGCCAAGGGAAATAAATTTTTGCAGGTAGCTGACGTCCCGGTCTAACTCTCTTATAGCAGCATAAAGCGTTTTCGCCAAACCGCCTCTTCCAAGCCGTATCGCTTTAACCGGAAGCGTTTGACAAAACTCATTGGCCAGCCAGTTAGGCAACACTGTCACCGCTCTTTGTAACGCCACCATCTGCACCATAATATCCATTGATTGCATGGCTTTGGTTCGAGGGTTAATACCTGCGGGCATCAAAAACTGGGTAAACACATCAAGTCGTTCATGGGCGACGGGAAACGTCAGCAATAATTCCTTGTGCAGTGCTTCAGGCTGAATAAATTTCTGCTTACTTAATGGATGACTTTCAGCCACCAGCAAAACCAACTCATAATCAAACATCGGCTGATAAATTACGCCGACCTGTTTAACGGCATCCGGCGTCACCAGCAAATCAATATGATGATTCAATAACCCTTCCATACCTGAAAACTGAAATTGATGCACAATATCCACATCCATTTGCGGCATTTCGCGTAGATAGTCTGCCAGAATTTTTTTCAGCCATTCATAACAGGGGTGGCACTCAACTCCCAGACGCAAAATACCTGCGCGTCCCTCCGAATAGGCCTGTAAGGTCTGCTCAGTTTGCTCCAAAACCGGTAAAACCTGCTGAGCAACCTGCAACATCAGTTCACCTGCCTGTGTCAGTCTTAACTTACGACCATCCCGCTGCCATAAGCTTATTTCCAACTTTTGTTCCAGATAACGGATCTGATGCGATAAGGCGGATTGTGTGAGAAATAAGGCATTGGCTGCTGCCGTTAAACTGCCATTTTCTGCCAAGGCTCGAATAATTCGTAAATGCGCGCGCTCAATCATATATGAACATCTCTCATGAATAAGTAAATAATCATCATTATTGCTCATCAATAAGACTGATTACAATGAAGCTTTTTGAAACCGACTGAGAGGATATCGAATGGTCACCACACATAATCTTGGCTTTCCCCGTATAGGCGGCCAACGAGAATTAAAATTTGCTCTGGAGCGCTTCTGGCGTGGTGAAACGTCTGTTGAGGATTTAGAACAAACTGGTAAAACATTACGTTTACGTCATTGGACATTGCAAGCTGATCTGGACCTGGTGCCTGTTGGAGACTTTTCCTTTTATGATCACGTTCTGGACACCAGTCAGCTGCTGGATAACCTGCCATCACGGGTTGATAAAAATGCTGATGCCATGACACAGTATTTTCAGGCATCGCGTGGACAAGCAGGTTCATCCTGTTGCAATCACCAGGTCGCCGCTGCAGAAATGACAAAATGGTTTGATACCAATTACCATTATCTGGTGCCGGAATTTAACGCGGAAACTGCCTTTAAGGCATGTCCGGAACGATTGCTGGCGCAAATCAAAGAAGCAAAAGCTGCAGGTTTTAAGATAAAACCCGTTCTGGTTGGTCCGGTAAGCTATCTCTGGCTGGGGAAAACCAAGGACGAAACTGACAAACTCGCTTTGCTGAATAAATTATTACCGGTTTATGCAGAAATTCTCGATCAATTGGCAGATAACGGTGTCGAGTGGGTACAAATCGATGAACCTGTTCTGGTCACTGAGCTGTCAACGGAATGGCAACAGGCTTTGCAGAAAGCCTACTTCAGTTTAGCGAAATGTCGTGTCAAATTGTTGCTGACGACCTATTTCGGCCAACTTCAGCAAAATCTGCAGCTAGCTTGTGAATTACCCACAGCAGGACTGCATATTGATGCGATCAGTGCTGCAGATGAACTTGTCAGAGTGGTGGACTGGCTGCCTTCACACAAAGTTTTATCAGTGGGCATTATTAATGGCCGTAATATCTGGAAAACCGATCTGAATAGGGCGCTTGAGCTGCTGGAGCCGATTCATACGCGACTTGCTGAACGCTTATGGCTGGCACCAAGTTGCTCATTACTGCATGTGCCTATTGATTTAAACTCTGAGCATAATCTTGCTGAAGAAACACTTGACTGGCTGGCCTTTGCGGTACAAAAGCTGGAAGAGTTATCGATATTAGCTCAGGCGCTCAATCTGGGGCGTGAAGGTGTTGCCGCACAGCTAGCAGAAAACAAACAATCCATTCAACGTCGCCAGCAGTCCACTCGCGTTCATAACCCGGCCGTTAAACAGCGCTGTGAAGCAACTCATTCCGCATCAGGCCAGCGGCAGAGTACTTATTCACAACGAGCAGCCCTTCAACAGCAAGCGCTACAGTTGCCGGCATTCCCAACGACTACCATTGGCTCTTTTCCACAGACCAATGTTATTCGACAGACACGTAAACAGTTTCGCCTGGGTCAACTGGCTGATGCTGAATATCGCCAGCAAATGCAGGCGGAAATTCGCCATGCCATCGATAAACAACCCGAGTTGGGCCTTGATGTACTGGTACATGGTGAAGCTGAACGCAATGATATGGTCGAGTATTTCGGTCAACAACTACAGGGTTTTGCATTCACCGACTATGGCTGGGTTCAGTCCTATGGTTCCCGTTGTGTGAAACCACCGATCATCTATGGTGATGTCTCACGTCCTGATCCGATGACCGTTGAGTGGATTCAATATGCCCAATCATTAACCGACAAACCAGTAAAAGGGATGTTGACCGGGCCAGTCACCATTCTTAACTGGTCTTTTGTCAGAGATGACCAGCCACGTAGCGAAACCTGTAAACAGATTTCACTGGCGATTCGGGATGAAGTGATCGATCTGGAAAGTGCCGGGGTCAACATCATTCAGATTGATGAAGCCGCCTTGCGGGAAGGTTTGCCACTTCGTCAATCTCAATGGCAGACATATCTGGAGTGGGCTGTGGAATGCTTCCGAATCACCGCTAATGGCGTGTCAGATGAGACACAGATCCATACCCATATGTGTTATTCCGAATTCAACGATATTATCGAAGCTATTGCCGCCATGGACGCCGATGTCATCACCATTGAAACCTCACGTTCGCAAATGGAATTACTGGATGTTTTTCAGGAGTTTGACTATCCCAATGCGATAGGTCCGGGTGTCTATGATATTCACAGTCCGAATATTCCATCAGAGCAGGAGATGGTGGAATTGCTCAAACTGGCCGCACAGCGAATTGATAAAACGCTGTTATGGGTGAATCCTGACTGCGGTTTAAAAACCCGTCGCTGGGAAGAAGTGGAGCCTGCATTAAAAGCCATGGTTTCAGCAGCAAAATCACTAAGAGTAAAACTGGCTGCTTGATAAAGATATGAACCGGGTAGGGGAGGTAACTTTCTCTATCCGGTTTTTTTGCGTCTGCGTCTAACAGGCCAAAACTTCAGGTAAAGCCACGTTCAATTTATTTTGAATTTGTTTGGCCAACTCCGGATCCAGACGATTAGTGCGACGATGCTGCTGACATAACGCACTGCGAAACCCAAGGTAATCCGGCTGCAATGGACTGAGTGTTTCAATATCTTCAATCCTCAGTGCGCCGGCCAAACCGCACAACATTCCAGCGGATTTTGCCTCCACAACAAACTGTTGCAGAACTTCTACCGATAAATGATTCAACAATCCCTGACCATCTTTGCGGGCAGTATCCAGCATCACGCCAGCGAATCCAGATTTTGCCAGTAATGGAATTAACTTCTGCTGTGGTAACTGATCAGCAAAGATAACGGCAATCACCGGTGTGCTAAGACTTTTGATAGTAGGCTCAAGTTGTTGAATGCATTGGATAAGGCCTGGTTCATCAAATAGCCCGATTTTGACATAATCCACACCTGTTTCAGCCATGTTGCGAATGGCTGCTGAAGTTATCTCAGCTTGCATGGGTAAATCACCCACCGTTGCACTGCAAAGACAACCTTTGTTGATCCAATTAACGATCTCAGTGACAGTTTGATGGTTTAAAGCTCCCAGAGCACCTTCTGACGGGTTTTTCATATCAAGGATATGTGGCAACTGCTCCACTAGAGATTTTGCTTCATCAAGCGATTCTACGCTGGCTAACCACTTAGTTATCATTTAGCTTTATTCCGGATTGTTCAACTTTTTCCATTAACCAGCTCCAGGCCTGGAGCTCACGTTCACCGGCCGTTTTCTCAATAGCGATAGTCAGGTAGTCAATTTCGTCGCGAACTTTATGCTCTGGCAACATGCCCAGCCGACTCACCAGAATGGCAGCCTCAATCACTGCATTCTGGGCACGATTAAAACCTCTGAAGGGCTTATGGTTTACATCGCAAATTACAGCGCCGTAAAAACAGGCTCGTGGGTCATCATCTTCCAGACGAACAATTTCCAACTCAATATGTGATAGCGCATCTGCAATATATTCACCTTCAATCTGCTGACAGGGGGAGGTGGGCCAATCACGATGCCCGGTTAACGCACCAGCAAAAATCCGTACATCATCGACAAAATTTATTGAACACTGACCATGCCGAAGCAGGTTATCGTAAGTACTGGATGGTTTGAAAGGCTTTATATGAAAGTGACCGTTTACTTCGCTTATCCCCATTGGTGCAGAATGCACCTTTCCATTTTCTGATATCGTGGTGACGATAACTTCATGTATCCGGCTTGTCAGCAGTGCCACAGGCGCGCTCCTGTTTTTTGGTTTTTTTAATATCGGCCGTGCCACAGGTCCGTTGCTGATCTTTTTGCATCGTAGTGCCTTCAGCCTTCTGCCGGGTCAGATCTTCCTGTTCGGTTTCAACAGCACAACCCCATTGCAGATCTTCATCCTGAGTATAACGTTTCCCTAATTGCCAGGCGATCTCGGCACGTGCTAATTCCACCCCCAGGTAGAAGGCATGGCCCGGATCATCTTTCACTTGCAGCTGAGGGTAAAAAGCAAACGGATCGGTATCCTGCAACAAACCATCCCGATTAAAAACAAATATCCCTTTAGGGGCAATTTTTATTCGATAGTTTGGATCTTTTATATTCTCAGATAATTGAATAATTTCCTGTTCAGTATCGGTAAAAGGTCTGCGTTCATGGCTAACCAATAAATCTGCAGTGAAATCCCGTGGCAGGCTATTGTCATCGCGAGCGGCAAACATCATGCGTCGTGCCACATCAGCTTCTTTGATGGCCCGCCTTGCATGAGGACTGACTTCCGTCGCCAGCACATTGGTAATGTTTAACTCAGAAATAATGCCAAACAGCAGTGCATTAATTCCGCTGGTATCAGCATCCGTTAACTCGGTCAGATTACCTATTCCCATCATCATGGGTGCTTCTGGGTATTTTTGACGTAAGGTGTGATAACGAACTATCGACTCTGTAAGGCCAAAATGGATTGGATCCAGAATAGGATCGGCTATCCAGGGTTTTCCCAGCTTGTCCATTGCCTCCATAGCCCGTTCGAGCGAAGCCAGTGAACCCGGCTGCGCTGGAACCAGTATCGGGATGGCATCGGTTTCTTTCGCAAGGTCGATGGTTTTTTCTGTCAGACTCAGCAGGTAATCTGCACCCGCATTGCTAGCACGCCTTAAGTCATCTATTGAAAGTGAGTCCACACTAACTTTAAAACCATTTTCATGTAGGGCTGCGATAGCTTCTTCCATCAGCGGAAAT
Source organism: Methylophaga sp. UBA4204 (assembly GCF_002379485.1). Classification (NCBI taxonomy): domain Bacteria; kingdom Pseudomonadati; phylum Pseudomonadota; class Gammaproteobacteria; order Thiotrichales; family Piscirickettsiaceae; genus Methylophaga; species Methylophaga sp. UBA4204. Next base: position 24,382 of record NZ_DFTU01000087.1, read on the forward strand.
TTTTCTTCCGGAAGACAACCAATATCAATGACGTTGGCCCCTGAATCACGGTAATAATTTGCCCGCTCCAAAATACCTGCAATATCCCTTTGGGGCGCATCAACAATCTCGGCGAAGATATTGACATCATAACGACTTAAATCAGGGATTTTCCGCTCCTTACCAAAGAATATCGGTAAATCTTTAATTTCATCCGGCCCCCGCACTACCTCAATCCCCAGCGTTTTACTCAATTCAGCCAAATCTCCACGGCAGCGACCGGGAACAATGATCTGTTTACAGTCCGCATAATCATCCGGCTTGAGCCGCCGGGCGATCATCTTATCGGTCATTAATGCGGCAACTGATAGACCCAATTGATGCACTCTATACTCGAATGGCAATGGCGCCATTTCCTGCAAAACCTTTTCAACACTGGGTTGAGCAAGTTTTCCGGTGAGAAAGAGAATGGTCTCAGCCATGATCGGCGTTAACGTGTTCCAGACGCTTTTTCAAAGTTTCGTATAAAGCCTCAGCTGATTCCACGACGGTGGTTGCTTCAAAACTACGCAGAGTTTCTGTATGCGCCAGATCAATGGCTCTTGGCCATAATCTCACCATACGGTCAGGGGCAGGTGTATCGACTTCGGATATGGCATCACAGGCAAGCACAATACTCGGAACACGGCACTTGCCTGCCTGAGCATACACGTTGGTAACCAGTGTGTCAGACAAGCCCATAACCATTTTCGCCACGGTGTTTGAGGTGGCTGGTGCTACCACCAGAGTATGATAATCCCCCCGATAGAATAATCCGACCGGAGGTGAGCTTGCGGCTCTATCACGATAAATATGACCTTCGTTGTTCAAGGTTTTTGGATCGTGACCATACATACGGATAACTTCTTCTCCAGCACGACTGTAAAACAGGTCTACATCCGGTAATTCACGGATAATTTCCAAACATTCATCCAGATAATGTCCTGAACCCGTGATTGCCCAGGCCAATTTTGGCTTTTCCGGCCTTGATTGCATGCTGTTATCTCAATTGATATTAAGCTGTGAATTTTGCCAGAGTCTGACCTACTAGTAAAAATTAGATAGGTCGATCGATTATATATAAGTTAAAATTAACCACATAATTTGCAACGGATTGATGGGAGTCGCATATCTATGTCAGAAGCAGTGCCAAAAATAGTTGTTGTTGGTGGTGGAGCAGGTGGCCTGGAACTGGTTACCAAACTCGGAAAAAAACTTGGTAAGAAAAAGAAAGCGGAAGTTACTCTGGTTAGCAGTACTCATACGCATATCTGGAAACCACTTTTACATGAAGTTGCAGCTGGAACCCTCGATTCTCATGAAGATGAAATTGAATACTTGAGCCAAGCCATGTGCAGTGGGTTTCGGTTTCGTCTTGGCCGAATGGAAGGTCTGGATCGCCAAAATAAACAGATAACGGTTGCGCCAACCTTCAATGAAGACGGTGTGGAAATCATTCCCCGTCGTAGTTTTGATTATGACTATCTCATTATTTCTGTTGGCAGTGTCAGTCATGACTTTGGTATCAAGGGTGTAAGCGATCATTGTCTGTTCCTGGATACCACTAAACAAGCCGAATATTTCCAGAATCAGTTATTGGAATCTTATCTGCGTGCGCATACCCAAGGACGTCCTCTCGATGAGGGTCAGTTAAATATTGCCATTGTCGGCGCTGGTGCTACAGGTGTCGAATTGTGCGCACAACTTTACGAAGTATCACATCTGTTAAATGCTTATGGTCTTGATGAAGTTAAACCACAGGATGTAAAACTTACTTTAATTGAAGCTGCTGATCGTATTTTGCCTGGGTTACCTGAAAATATTTCAGCTGCTGCTCAGGAGGAGTTAAATGATCTCGGCGTAGAAATTCTTGCTGGTGAGCGTGTTATTGAAGTTACCGAGACAGAGATCAAAACTCAAAGTGGTCGTAATATTCCTGCAGCAATCAAAGTCTGGGCAGCCGGCATTAAGGCTCCTGAGTTTTTGAAAGATATTGATGGTCTGGAAACCAACTGGATGAATCAATTGGTGGTAAAACAGACCCTGCAAACCACCTTTGATGATGATATTTATGCCATTGGTGACTGCTGTGCATGTAAATGGATTGGTCAGGATCAGAATGTACCGCCACGCGCCCAGGCAGCCCATCAAATGGCGTCTCTGGTTTATAAATCAATCGTTAATCGAATGAAGGACAAGGAGCTTCCTGAATATCATTACCATGATTATGGCTCTTTGGTTTCTTTAGGTCGCTACGGTACAGTTGGCAACCTGATGGGAAATTTAAGTAAAGGTAGTATGAAAGTAGAAGGTTTAATGGCCCGACTGATGTACCTTTCACTGTATAAGATGCACCAAGTTGCCTTATTTGGACCGTTTCGAGTGTTGATGTTATCGCATCTCATCTTTTTCGTCGAAGCGTACATCCAAAAATTAAGCTACATTAATAATCATTGTCATTCATACAAAAAAGGCCCTTTTAAGGGCCTTTTTTAATTTCATTGCAACTACATCGTTATTTCCACAATGACATCCTACGGGTCACTTCTGTGCCATTTAATCGATGTTTTATGGCTGCCCCGATATGTATAACCAACAGTGTAATAAAAATATACGCTAACACCTGATGAATATCGGTAAACGTTTCTCTTGCAGAAGCATTTGCTTCAGCAAGGCGTGGTAACTTCATTCCCCATAGTTTGGTGTCATATTTACTGTACATGGATTGTAGATAACCGGTTATCGGCATCGCCACCATTACTCCATAAAGTAAATAATGTATTCCGCTGGACAGCTTCTGTTGCCAGTTTGCAATACTTGTCGGCAGTGGGGGAGTCTTATGTGTTAACCGCCAGACTACCCGTAACAAAATGAAGACTGCGACGGTGATACCCATTGATTTATGCAATAAAAACCAAAATGCTCGTACGCTTTCCTGGCCCGGCGCTAATTCTGACTCTTTTGGCAGACCAACCATCCATAGACCTAAGCCGATCATAAAGAAAATCATCGCCGCGATTAACCAATGCAAAATTATCTGCCCTTGATTGTAGCGTACGTCACTCGTCGTCATTATTTGCTCCTGAATACATGAAAAAAGGCCATCCAGCATCACTGAATGGCCTTCATAACCGACCGTTGGGTTGGGGAACAATTCCCGAATGGTTTAAATATCTAGATTAGATGCCTGTAAAGCATGCGTTTCAATAAACTCTCTACGAGGTTCAACATTGTCGCCCATTAGAGTATTGAAGGTTTCATCTGCTGTTATCGCATCTGAGATCCTGACCTGTAACAACCGACGCTTGGATTTATCCATTGTCGTTTCCCACAATTGTTCAGGGTTCATTTCACCCAAGCCTTTATAACGTTGTACATGCTGACCACGTCGGGCTTCAGCCATCAACCATTTAACTGCCTGTGAAAAATGCTGAACATTTTCATTTCTTTCACCACGTTCGATCTTCGCACCTTCACCAAACAAGCCATTGATTTTGTTAGAAAAAGACATGATCTTCTGATACTCGGTACTGGCAAAAAACTCTCCCGGAACATGAAAATCGTTACTAATCCCATGTCGGGTGAAACTGATATTCACATGAGGCATTGGTTCATTTTCATTTTTTTGTAGATCAAGAACGTAATATGTTCCTGTGGGCATGATGTCATTCATGCGTTGTTCTATCGCTTTCAGCCACTCTTTCATAGCGCCAGTTTCGCTGAAATCAGGTATTGCTGTTTGATAAATCAATTCGTCCAGGAAAGCAGGGTAATAATGATTTGCCAGCCGGGTAATAATGGCTCTGATGGTTTGATATTCATTGACCAGCTGCGCTAGAGCATTACCTTCAATAGGTGCTGCATCCGTTGTTGGATAGAGCACGGCATTTGTTAAAGCAACTTCTGTAAGGTAACGCTCCATTTCTGCGTCATCTTTTACGTAACGCTCCTGTTTACCTTTTTTGATTTTATATAACGGTGGCTGGGCGATGTAAACATGGCCTCGTTCGATTAGTTCCGGCATCTGTCTGTAGAAAAATGTCAGTAGTAACGTTCGGATGTGAGAGCCATCGACGTCCGCATCGGTCATAATAATAATATGGTGGTAGCGGAGTTTTTCCGGATCATATTCGTCACGACCAATACCGCAACCTAAAGCAGTAATCAACGTGCCCACTTCGGCCGATCCGATCATCTTATCGAAACGGGCGCGCTCAACATTTAAGATTTTTCCTTTCAGCGGAAGAATTGCTTGTGTTCTTCTATCACGGCCTTGTTTGGCACTGCCACCGGCCGAGTCCCCTTCCACCAGGAACAGTTCTGACTGGGCCGGATCTCTTTCCTGACAATCCGCCAGCTTGCCTGGTAAACCTGCAATATCAAGAACTCCTTTACGGCGAGTTAATTCTCTTGCTTTTCTGGCAGCATCACGTGCACGTGCTGCATCAATCATTTTGTTGGCAATCAGTTTGGCTTCACTTGGGTTTTCAATCAGAAAATCCTGGAAATGCTCATTAACTAAAGATTCTACAATGGTGCGAACTTCTGATGACACCAATTTATCTTTGGTCTGAGATGAAAATTTCGGGTCGGGCACTTTTACTGACAGTACCGCTGTGAGTCCTTCACGCGCATCATCGCCGCTGGTAACGACTTTAGATTTTTTTGCCAGACCTTCGCTTTCAATGTATTGGTTGAGGCTTCGGGTTAACGCCGCTCTAAATCCGGCTAAATGTGTACCACCGTCACGCTGGGGAATATTGTTTGTAAAACAGTAAATATTTTCTTGATAAGAGTCATTCCACTGCATTGCTAATTCGACCACGACATCATCGCGTAATCCGGAAATGCCAATGACATGCTCGTGAACAAATGTTTTATTTTTATTCAGATGGGTAACAAACGCTTTTATCCCACCCTCATAATGAAATACTTCAGTTTTCTCATCTCTTTCATCTGTCAGGACAATTCTGACACCAGAATTCAAGAAGGCTAGCTCACGAATGCGCTTGGCCAATATTTTGTAATCGTATGTGATGTGGGTAAAGGTTTCTTCGCTTGGCCAGAATTGAATTTTGGTACCTGTATCCTGCGTTTCTTCAAAAGCTTTTAACGGTGCATCCGGCACACCATGTGTATAATTTTGTTTGTGCAAAAAACCATTACGTTTGATTTCCAGTGTTAGTTTTTTGGATAACGCATTTACGACTGATATACCAACACCGTGCAATCCGCCTGAAACTTTATAGGAATTATCATCAAATTTACCACCGGCATGTAAAACAGTCATGATAACTTCAGCTGCAGATACTCCTTCACCTTCATGCATATCGACCGGAATACCACGACCATTATCCTCAACAGAAACGGAATCATCCGGATGAATTCGAACGTTTATTTCCGTGCAATGGCCAGCCAGAGATTCATCGATTGAGTTATCCAGCACCTCAAAAACCATGTGGTGCAAACCGGTTCCGTCGTCCGTGTCGCCGATGTACATGCCCGGCCGTTTTCTGACAGCGTCCAACCCCTTCAGTACTTTAATATTGGAAGAATCGTAACTATTATTTTCAGTGGTCATAAATTAGTCCATTTACAGCAAGGTGAAGCCTAATCGTTCATTCTACTATGTATCGTCTCCGGTTGACAGCTTGACTATACTTGCTCAATCACACCTCGTTCCACGTGGAACATAATGTCATTTTCTTCTTTTACCAACCTTGCTGATAACTCTGTATTTGTCGTCGTGATAAAGGTTTGCACCTTCAATTTTTTGATCGCTTGTAACACAGAAACCTGGTGCTCACGATCAAGTTCTGAGCTTAAATCATCAATCAACAATACGCTTTGTTGTTTATTTATCTGTTGCATTAAAGTTATTTGTGCCAGGCTGATAGCAAGAAAAAAAAGTTTCTGCTGTCCTCTTGAAAACAATTCTGCAGGATCTTGCCCATCTACTCTTAATGACCAATCTGCTGCATGTGGACCTGATCGGGTATAACCAAGCGCACGATCTCTATCAATTGTTTTATTCAAAATATCAGCAAAATCTTCCCCTTTAGGCCAGCCTGATAAATATCGTAATTCAAATTTTGAAGTTTTATAATCATTGCAAAGCAACATGAACCATTCTTTAAAACTAATCACTAATTGGTCCAGGTATTCATTCCGATAGGTTGCCAGTTTCAAACCATGCGCATTTAGCGATGCGTCCCAAACTTTTATTTCACTGTTCGGTTTTGCATTGCGCAATGCTGCATTACGTTGGGAGAGAATTTTTTTGTATGCTTGCCAATGATAAAAAAAATCTTGTTCCACGTGAAACAATCCCCAATCCACAACTTTTCGCCTAAACCGCGGACCCAGTTCAAAAAATTGGTGACAATTAGCCGGAATAAATTGAAGGGGAAGATGCGTAGCTAATTCAGATAGCTTTTTTAATGGAGCATTGTTAAGACGAATCTGTAAACCACTCGCATTCCCAAATTGTAATCCAACAGGAATACCCTGAATAATTCTGGCAAATAATTGAAAATATTGTTCTTCGTTTTGAATTACATTTTTCAAATTACGCGAACGAAAAGAACGCCCCATTGCCAGCAGATAGATAGCTTCCAACACACTGGTTTTTCCAGAACCATTTTCTCCAACCAGTAAATTCACACCAGAACTGGGGTAGAGTATTGATTTATGGATATTACGAAAATGCGTAAGGGAAAGTTCTGTCAGCACGTTGCGTTGCCAGATAATAATACGATTAGTTCGTTTTAAGTTTAAGAATTGAAAACAATAAGCTATATCGAAAAACGCTTAAAAATAAAGAAGCTGGATTTACGCGTCGCTGATCAAATTTCCAACATTTCAAAATCTTCTTTGCCCACACCACATTCCGGACATTCCCAGTCATCTGGAATATCGTCCCATGAGGTGCCCGGTGGAATGCCTTCTTCAGGTAATCCTCTGGCTTCATCATAGATGAACCCACACACTAAACACTGCCACTTACGCATGAAACCTCCTGACAAAAAAGTAATAATATGAATACATCTTACAACAAACGAATTTTGTATTGGCTGACGATTTGTCATTATATTTATGCTAACTTATATAAAACAAATCATTTTCAACTTAATAAGTGGATAGACCGATTATGAGACTTCCCACCTTACGGCAATTACAGTATTTGACAGCAGTCATTGATGAAAAACACTTTGGTCGTGCCGCAGAGAAGTGCCATGTGACACAATCCACTCTAAGTGCAGGCATTCAGGACTTAGAAGACTTACTGGAAGTTGGTTTACTAGAGCGTACCAATCGAAAAGTACTCACAACACCCATTGGCGAAGAAGTGGCTGACCGCGCCCGACAAATTCTCTCTTTAAGTGATGATTTGGTGGATTTGGCGCAAGCTGAGAAAAATCCTTTAGCCGGCAGAATCAGAATTGGCGTTATCCCCACTATTAGTCCGTTTCTACTGCCCCGTGTATTGCCCAAAATTCGTAAACAATTACCAGAGTTAGAGGTTTTACTGATTGAAGATCAGTCGGAAAGATTATTAGTACAAGTAGAAAATGGCACCATTGATGTAGCAATACTAGCCTTTCCGTTCAATACGCGAAATTTGAATTACCGGGTAATCTCACAAGAAGCCTTTTGGGTAGCCTTACCCCGACAACATAGTTTAAGCAAATATGAGTCACTGCAACCACATCAACTGCCAATAAACGAGTTATTACTATTAGCCGAAGGGCATTGTATGCGTGAGCATGCTATCAGTGCCTGTCAATTACCCGCTTCAGCACAACGGCGCAGTGTACAGGCGACCAGCTTGTACACGCTGATAGAAATGGTGGCAAGCGGTTTAGGGATTACCTTGATTCCACAAATGGCTATTAATTCCGATATGGTGCGTCATGCCGATATCTGTTTGCGACCGTTAAAACAGGATAGTCTGGCAAAACGTGAAATTGGCCTGGTGTGGCGTCCTAGCTTTCGCCGAACCAGTACACTTGAACAGCTTGCCTTGAGTTTTGCTGAAGCAATGGACGAAACATCTGATTAATGGTTAACCGCATAATCTGAACGCAGTTGTATAAAGCTTTGACGGATTAACACCGAGGTAAAAGGTGCTTGAAACCTTGCGGCAAGCAAAGCTCTTGGATTGATTAAAAAAACGGCATTTTCCAGGTCCTGTTCGGGGTAGGCTCTGCTTCTGGTAAAAAAATTCTTTAACGATTTATTTTCCGATGGTGTGCCATTAACAGTGATAATTCGAGCATCAACATCATGGGAATGGACAAGTGCAGTCAGTTCATCTATTTGCTGGCCACCAATATCTATAAGCACCAGTTGAACTGATCGATTTGCTAGCCCATCTTTAAGGTTTTTTAATACACGGAAAATAGCCTCACAATCATGGCAGCCAACAGACGGAATAAAGACAAAGCTCCACTTGCCAGAAAAAGCATCATTGGTAAATACGGAATGATCACTGGTATAAGCAAGAAACTGGGGTATTTCCAAGGTTGGCTCAAAGACTGTCAACATAGAACTGCTGCTATTTGATGATTCTGCTGGCGGCGGCTGTTGACTCAGTGTTAAAAAAAGCAATAGCAATAAAACAACCAAGCTAAGATATGTCAGTAAAAAACGCTTAGAATGAACATTTTTAAACATATTTTGCATTTTTAGCGCCTCACACGCTGAAAGCGTTTATCCAATAAAATAAGCGACTATGAAAGAAAAACTGCTTAAGTCTACCTTGGTTGTCAGTTTAATGACCTTTTTATCCCGAATTTTGGGATTTGTTCGAGATATTGTCATTGCCAGACTTCTTGGGGCAGGGATGGGCGCTGACGTATTTTTTGTTGCCTTTAAGATTCCAAATTTTCTCCGTCGCCTGTTTGCAGAAGGGGCTTTTTCACAAGCGTTTATCCCTGTTCTTGCTGAATATCGCGAACGCGGTGATCAGGATCTGAAACAGCTTATTGCCGCAACCAGCGGGACTCTTGCAGGCGTATTATTTTTTATTACGCTGATAGGAGTAATCGCCGCCCCCATAATTATTCTGATTTTTGCTCCAGGATTTATTGATCAGCCTGAAAAATTACAACTGGCCAGAGAACTGTTAAGGATTACTTTTCCATACATACTGTTCGTTTCACTTACCGCATTGGCCAGCTCCATTTTAAACAGCTTTGGTAAGTTTGCCGTGCCGGCATTTACACCCGTTTTTCTCAACATTTCAATGATTGGCTGTGCGTTATGGCTGGCACCACA
>NZ_DFTU01000087.1:33781-34044 GCF_002379485.1 Methylophaga sp. UBA4204
ATTATGGCTGGCACCACATCTGGATGAACCGGTAAAAGCGCTTGCCTGGGGGGTGTTTATCGGCGGGGTAGTGCAGCTACTGTTTCAAATGCCATTTTTAATGAAAATTGGCAGTTTGCCAAAACCACATTGGGGCTGGAAAGATGAAGGTGTGCAAAAAATTCTGCGATTGATGATACCAGCCATGTTTGGTGTATCGGTTTCACAAATCAACTTATTGCTGGATACGTTACTGGCTTCTTTTCTCATCACCGGCAGCATTT
>NZ_DFTU01000087.1:34130-39718 GCF_002379485.1 Methylophaga sp. UBA4204
ATTTCATGGCTGTATTATTCTGATCGACTGGTCGAATTTCCATTAGGCATCCTGGGGATTGCACTGGCCACTGTAATATTACCCAATCTCTCGAAGAAACACGCCACAGCCTCCATGCAGGAGTTTTCACACACCATTGACTGGGCGTTACGCTGGGTATTTTTAATCGGTACTCCTGCTGCTATCGGCCTGATTATTCTTGCTGAACCGTTGTTGCTTACCTTGTTTCAATATGGCGAATTCACGCCAAATGATGCCCATCAGGCATCATTAAGCTTGATGGCATATGGTTTGGGCTTATTGCCGTTTATTTTTATCAAGGTACTTGCACCGGGCTTTTATGCCCGTCAGGACACCAAAACCCCTGTCAAAATCGGCATTATTGCGATGATAAGCAATATGGGACTGAACATTGTGTTGATGATTTATCTGGCCCATGTGGGGCTGGCTTTAGCCACGGCTTTATCAGCGATGCTCAATGCTGGCTTACTGTATTACACACTTCGAAAAAAAGCAGTCTATCAACCCATTGCTGGCTGGGGCTTATTTTTTGTCCGTATGCTGCTCGCCAATATCGTATTAGTAGCGTTCTTGTTATGGGTAACGCCGATTAATGGCGATTGGATAAGCTGGAGTGGCTGGCATCGGTTTGGCATATTGATGGGGCTGATAACGACTTCTGCAATTGTTTATTTTGCTGTATTAACGCTATGTGGCGTCAGGCTGAAAACATTAGTCACACCACAAAGCCAGGAATAAAAAAAGCCCTCCATCAGGAGGGCTTTTTTAGGGCCTTAGAGAGGAATTTAGAAACGGCGGCCTATACCGATACCATAAACAAAGGGATCAATATCAGCATCAATTTTTGCGCTATTGGTGCCAAGTACATTTTTGAAACTGGCTGTCGTATCAATGTCCAGATATTTGACATCCATATTGATAAACCAATCCTGATTGATGGCAATATCCACCCCGGCTTGTGCAGCCCAACCCCAGGAGCTGTCCAGTTTGACCTTATCGCCTGGACTGCTAAGTAAAGAACTGCTCGGAACTTCTTCATCAAAGAAGTAGGTGTAGTTCACCCCGGCCCCGATATAAGGACGAATATTTGAGCCTGGCAAAAAGTGATATTGCAGCGTCAATGTGGGTGGCAGTACTTTAGTATCAATGACGTCACCCAGAGCAGCCCAGCTTTTCTCACCGGTAACCGTGTGTTCTGAATAACCTAAAATCAACTCTACTCCCCAGTTGCGGTTGATCATATAGGTAATATCCAGTTCTGGAACCGTATCGCTATCGACTTTTACCCCTTTAAATCCAGTATCTGCACCATTGAGGCTGAGAGTGCCGCTGCTATCATTTGGATTCACATTGATAACACGTCCCCGTATTAACCAGTCACCGGCCTCATAAGCCATCACGGTTGAAACAGGGCTGGCAAGACCAGCAGCAAGCAGGATTGAGGAAATCAGGGGAATTTTTTTCATGGCACGACTCCGAATAATGATCTGTTGTGGAACACAATTTCAGATCATACGGAGTATCTGGAGATCAACATTGATCCAGGTCAATAAAGTGCGGTTCAGGCTATCCGCAGCGTTGTTTTAATGCTGGCAGGTCTAAAATCGTTACTTCTTTGCCCTGAATCGACAATAGCTGCTGATCCTGTAACTGGGTAAATAAACGACTGACCGTTTCAATCGCCAATCCCAGATGGTTGGCAATATCCCCACGGGACATGGTCAATTGAAATGACATCGACGAGTAACCACGTTCACTGAAACGTTGTGATAGAGACAGTAAAAAACTAATCAGCTTTTCCTGGGCGGTTTTTTTGCCGAGAGACAACAATAAATTTTTATCCGATGACAATTCTTTGCTCAAACGGGTCATCAATTGATTTTGCAACTCCGGGATAGTCGCACTGAATTCCTGCAGGCGCTCATAAGGCAATTCGCAAACACTGCTGGCTTCAAGTGCCCGGGCTGTGGATAAATAACGTTGCTGGTAAATTGCATCCATACCAATAAATTCACCGGGGAAATAAAAGCTGGTGACCTGTTCGCGCCCATCCGTCGCAGAGATCGTGGTTTTGAACGAACCAGAACGAACAACAAAGATTGTTTTAAAAGTAGAGGAGGGTTCAAACAGAATCTGGTGGCGTTTATATCCAGCACTGCGTTTAATGATTTGATCGAGCTTGGTCAGGTCATCCCGATGCAGCCCCAAGGGCAGGCATAACCGATACAAAGCACATGATTGACAGGCGAGCTGATGATGATGTTCAACCTTAGCCAAGTCCTCAAATAATGGCGTAATCACCCGAGCTTGTGTCATTTTATTATCCGTAAAAAAGTCACAGGACATGATAACGCTTCAAACCCGCCACTGAAACAGTTATTATTTGTTTTTATTTCAGTTTTCAGGAAAGCAAATGACCGTTCGTAGCGCCACTGTTGCGCGTAACACGCTCGAAACTCAAATTGAAGTCTCCATCAATCTGGATGGAAGCGGAAAATTTCAATCCGAAACCGGCGTGCCATTCCTTGATCACATGATGGAACAGATTGCCCGTCACGGTTTATTCGACCTGCAAATCAACGCCAAAGGCGATCTGCACATTGATGCTCATCATACCGTTGAGGATGTTGGTATCACAATTGGTCAGGCATTAAAAAAAGCGCTGGGGGATAAAAAAGGTGTGGTCCGTTATGGTCATTCCTATGTCCCACTGGATGAAGCTTTGTCTCGTGTAGTATTGGATTTATCTGGCCGACCCGGCTTTGAATTCGATGTGACATTTACTCGAGACAAAATCGGTGAATTTGATGTTGATTTGTTTTATGAATTCTTTCAGGGTTTAGTCAATCATGCCGGTATTACATTGCATATTGATAATCTTAAAGGCCGAAATGCGCATCATATTGCTGAAACCATTTTTAAAGCGTTCGGTCGGGCCCTGCGAATGGCTGTCACATTAGATGAACGAGCCTTACAGCAATTGCCATCCACCAAGGGCGCATTATAATCGGTTAACGATTTTATAACTCTCACATTCTAGAGCAGGTCTTTGTTTTATGCGTTGCGTTGCAGTTATTGATTACGGCATGGGTAATTTACGCTCAGTCTCCAAAGCATTGGAAGCCGTAGCTGATAACCACACTAAAATTCTCGTTACCGCTGATCCGTCAGAGATTCGGGCAGCAGATCACATCGTATTCCCGGGTGTCGGCGCGATTCGTGACTGTATGGCGGAACTCAAAAAACTTGAACTCGACAGGCTCATCTGTGAAATGGCCAGCAAAAAACCTTTTCTGGGAATTTGTCTGGGTATGCAGGCTTTATTAACGCATAGTCAGGAAAACCAAGGCTCGGCTGGATTGGACATCATTGAAGGTGACGTTCTGTATTTTAAAGAAGCGGTTGAGCAGGGCCTGAAAGTACCACACATGGGCTGGAATGAAGTCGAACAAACCTGCGTCCACCCCTTATGGCAAGATATACCACAGAATAGTCGCTTTTATTTTGTTCATAGTTTTTATGTACAGCCTGCCGATGAAACCAAAATCTCTGGTCGTAGTCATTACGCTTTACCTTTTGCAGCAGCGTTGGCGCATGAAAACCTTTTTGCAGTACAGTTTCACCCCGAAAAAAGCCAGCATGCCGGCTTACAGTTATTGAAAAATTTTATTAATTGGGACGGTCAGTCCTGACATTTTGTTTGATGGAGAAAGCGTTATGTTATTAATCCCTGCCATTGATCTTAAAGAGGGTCACTGCGTTCGATTGCGTCAGGGACGCATGGAAGATAACACCGTATTTTCAGAAGATCCGCTGGCGGTTGCAACCAGATGGGTTGAAGCCGGTGCCAAACGTTTGCACATGGTGGATCTGGACGGTGCTTTTGCGGGTAATCCGGTTAACGCTGATGTTATTCATCGAATTTGCGCTGCATTTCCTGATCTTGATGTACAGGTTGGTGGTGGCATTCGTGATGAAGACACCATCCAAACCTACCTGGATGCTGGTGTTCGCTATGTCATTATTGGCACAAAAGCCATCAATGCTCCGCATTTCGTTGGCGATGTTTGTGCCGAGTTTCCGGGTCATATTATTGTTGGTCTCGACGCCAAAGACGGCAAGGTTGCAATCGATGGCTGGTCCAAGTTGTCCAATCACGATGTCATCGATATTGCCCAACAGTTTGAACAGGATGGTGTTGAGGCTATTATTTACACCGATATCAGCCGAGACGGCATGATGCAGGGTGTTAATCTTGAGTCCACTCGTGACCTTGCTCGCGCCATTAATATCCCGGTAATTGCTTCCGGCGGTGTCAGCAACTATGACGATATCAAGGCCCTTTGCCATTACGAATCAGAAGGTGTTATGGGGGCCATTATCGGCCGTGCAATCTATGAAGGCACCATCGATCTGGCGGAAGGTCAATCGCTGGCTGATCGTTTGAATCCACCGTTACAGTTCTGATATGGCACTGGCAAAACGCATAATTCCCTGTCTTGATGTTGATGCCGGTCGTGTCGTAAAAGGTGTGCAGTTTGTCGATATACGTGATGCCGGCGATCCAGTTGAAATTGCCAAACGTTATGATGAACAGGGCGCAGATGAACTGACTTTTCTGGATATCACTGCCACACATCACAACCGTGACACCATGGAAGATGTTGTCAAAGCTGTTGCCAGTCAGGTATTTATTCCACTGACGGTTGGTGGTGGCATTCGAACTGTAGCGGATATTCGTCGCATGCTGAATGCTGGCGCAGATAAAGTTGGTATTAACTCTGCAGCGGTTAAAAACCCGGATTTTGTTCGTGAAGCTGCCGAAAAATTTGGTTCGCAATGCATCGTGGTCGCTATTGATGCCAAACGTGTTTCTGCAGAGGGTCAGACACCAAGATGGGAAATTTTTACCCATGGTGGTCGCCAACCAACCGGCATTGATGCCGTAGAGTGGGCCAAAAAAATGGTTGAGCTTGGCGCTGGCGAAATTTTACTGACCAGTATGGATCGTGATGGCACCAAATCCGGTTTTGATTTAGAGCTAACCCGAGCTGTCAGTGATGCGGTTGTGGTACCGGTGATAGCCTCTGGTGGTGTGGGTAAATTGCAGGATCTGACTGATGGTATCAAATTAGGTCATGCCGATGCGGTACTGGCCGCCAGCATCTTTCATTTCGGTGAACATACTGTCGGCGAAGCCAAGCAGCAAATGGCAGAACAAGGCATTGAGGTACGTTTATGACGGCATGGCTGGAACAGGTCAATTGGGGAAACGATGGCTTGCTTCCCGTTATCACACAAGAGTTTTCAACTAAGCAAGTACTTACTTTAGCCTGGATGAACCGTGAGTCATTACAGCTAACGGCTGAAACTGGCCACGCTGTTTATTGGTCAAGATCCCGGCAAAAACTGTGGCATAAAGGTGAACAATCCGGCCATCAGCAAATCATCAAATCTATACGTATTGACTGTGATCAGGATGCCATTTTGCTTGAAGTTGAACAGATAGGTGGCATCGCCTGTCATACTGGTCGGCATCATTGTTTTTTCACGGAACTGCAAAATGG
>NZ_DFTU01000087.1:39834-56486 GCF_002379485.1 Methylophaga sp. UBA4204
AACTGCAAAATGGTGAGTGGCAAACCACGGAGCCAGTGCTAAAAAACCCCGATGAGATATATAAATGAGTGATACCTTGCAAAAACTGATGTCGGTACTCAATGATCGTAAAAAAGCAGATGCCGATAGCTCATATGTTGCCAGCCTCTATGCCGCAGGCACGGATAAAATTCTGAAAAAACTGGGCGAAGAAGCCACCGAAACGGTTATCGCCGGAAAAGCTGGCGATAAAGATCAAATTATCTATGAAACAGCCGATCTTTGGTTTCATTCAATGGTATTACTGGCGCATAATAATATTGATGTTGATGACGTTCTACATGAGCTGGATCGTCGGTTTGGCTTATCAGGCCTCGAAGAAAAAGCCAGCAGGAGCAAAAAATGACTGATTGTATTTTCTGCAAAATTATTGCCGGTGAGATTCCATCCGCGAAAGTTTATGAAGATGAACTGATCTATGTGTTCAACGATATTAACCCCAAAGCTGCCGTGCACCTGTTAGTGATTCCAAAACAACATATTGCCAGGCTGGATCAGCTTGATGAGAGTCATCAGGAATTAATTGCACATATGTTTCTTAAACTTCCTGAACTAGCTCAGTCTCAAGGCCTAACGACGGGTTTTCGTACTATTATAAATACCGGACCCGGTGGTGGTCAGGAAGTCGATCATTTACATATTCATTTGTTAGGCGGCAAAAACCTGCCTGGCTTTCATTAGGAGTGCACCATGGGATTTGGCGGAATCAGTGTATGGCAATTATTGATCGTCTTGGTCATCGTCATTTTGCTTTTCGGCACTAAAAAACTGCGTTCTCTAGGCGGTGATCTGGGCAGTGCCATTCGCAGCTTTAAATCCTCAGTCCGTGATGGCGAAGAGGAACAAAAAAACGATTCCAGCAATCTTAAACATGACGATGACAGTGAAATCCAACAAAAACAGCAGCACGAAGAACACGACTCAACTAAACGTTAATCGCCGTGTTTGACGTAGGTTTTTGGGAGTTACTGTTAATTGCCGTAGTGGCTTTAATTGTTGTCGGGCCGGAAAAGCTCCCTAAAGTTGTTCGCGTCTGCGGTTTATGGATTGGCCGTGCCAATGCCTCACTTCAGGCGGTCAAAAACGACATTGCAAAAGAATTACGGGCCGAGGAAATCAAACAAGCGTTCAAAAAACCGGATGATTTACCCGATCTGAATGAAGTTATTGATATCGATGAACCGGTAAAACCCAAACAGAATCCTTCAGCTAAAACTGATAATGATTCTGATGAAGATAAAAAGCAGGCTGAAGATGGAAAATAGTGAACAACAACCACTGATTTCCCATCTGGTTGAACTTCGGGATAGATTATTGAGAGGCATTCTGGCGGTGTTAATCATTGCCGTGTGTTTGTTACCGTTCGCCAATGAGCTTTATCTGATTTTATCAGCCCCATTGCTGGAGCATTTACCCGAGACCAGCTCGATGATTGCCACCGAAGTGGCTTCACCATTCCTGACACCTTTCAAACTGACCCTGACGGCCGCCATTATGCTGGCGATGCCCGTCTTGTTATATCAACTGTGGGCGTTTATTGCTCCCGGCCTCTATAAACATGAAAGACGTATTGTCTTTCCTTTGATGTTCGCCAGTACAGTGTTGTTTGTTCTCGGCATACTATTCGCCTATTACGTTGTTTTCCCACTGGTGTTTGGTTTTTTGACGCAAGCGGCACCGGAGGGCGTGGCTGTAATGACCGACATCAGCAGCTATCTGGATTTTGTACTGAAACTGTTTTTTGCCTTCGGATTGGCGTTCGAAGTGCCCATCGCGACGTTACTATTGATTTGGAGCGGTGTTTCCACACGACAAAGTCTTATTGAAAAAAGACCTTATGTGATCGTTGGAGCATTTGTGATTGGTATGTTACTGACACCACCCGATGTGATTTCTCAGACGCTTCTGGCCGTGCCTGTCTGGTTATTATTTGAACTGGGCCTGCAGGTATCAAGATTACTTCCCAAGGCAAAAGATTCTACCGAAGAGCTATCCTAAGGCTTGCTGATCTTTTATTGCAGTCTCTGTACTTACTGATAGATGAAAAACCTAGTCTCTATAACGCATTCGGGTGCCATGTTGCAGTGAAAGGTTAATTTCATCAGCTGTTAGCGATGCTGGAAAGTAAACGCCGGAAATTTTCGCCCCATGAATACTGGCACCGCGCAGACTGATGCTTTGACTGAAATCAATCCCGCGTAAATCTGCCTGACGAAAATAACTGTTACTGAAATCCAGACCGCTGGCAATTAGTCCCTGAAGATTGAGATGACGAAAATCACAACTGGTTAAATCAACAGTTTCACCCTTGGCGATGCGATGATTAAATTCTTCAACTTTTCCATCACGTAACAGTTGGTAAAGCGGATCTTGTGTGATTTTTGGTTCAGCCATCGTTGTAGCGCCTTAAACAGTAATATCTATCGTTCCGCCTGGATTTTCCGGATCAAAGCCAACGGATTCATTTTGGGTCGCTTCATTTACCACCGCCGTTGTCTGTAAACTGGTTGGCGCCTGCTCCTGAGCAACCGTTGTCGATGCCGTTTCGCTATTCTGCTGAACAGGTGTCTGACGGCCTACCAGCTGATTTTCAGAGGATAGGGGATTGGTCAATGTGGGCTGACCACTAAAAGGGGCAATGCCTGGAATTTCCATTTTTCTGCTCCTGATTAAAACAACAATTACAGCTTACTCTTATAATTGCGATATTGTAAACGCATGTATCTGAAAAACCATGGGTTTTCTCTCAATTTTAAGCAATATTAGCAAATACTATTTTAGTGTGGTTTTTATGCTATCGTTGGGTTTACTCAACTAAGAGGGAGTGGATGATGCCCCCGGGTAAACGGATTTTGTATTTTCTGTTCATTTTATCCAGCCTGATTGCCTGTAATCCGCAGACAGAAAAACCGTTGCGAGTAGGGACTGTTCCGTGGGCAGGGTACGAATTACTCTATTTAGCGCGTGATCTGCACTATTACAATAACGCACAGATCCAACTAAAAGAGTTGGCTTCCAGCACAGAAGTTATGCATGCCTTCCGCCAGGGCCAGCTGGACATGGTAGCGACTACCCTTGATGGTGCACTTAGGATGGCTGAAACCCAATCCGATATCAAAATAATCCTGATCTTCAATATTTCCAACGGAGCCGACAAACTGATGGTTGAGCCCACCATCACTTCACTCAAAGCGCTAAAGGGTAAACGTGTTGGCGTTGAACAAAGTGGCGTCGGCGCGTATATGATGTCGCAGGTTCTACAGCTGGCAGGGCTAGATAGAAAGGACATTACCATCATTCCTACCACGGTGAATCAGCATTCTTCTTTGCTAACAAATCAACTCGTTGATGCGGTTATAAGCTTTGATCCTGTTGCGTATAAACTTCAGCAACAAGGTTATATTAATCTGTTTGATAGTCGACAACTGCCCGCGCCAATCGTTGATGTGCTGGTGACACGTGATAGCGCTTTAACATTACAGAAAAAAAGCATTCAACAACTACTGGAAGGCTATTGGCAAGCTCGGGACTACATGGCGAAAAATCCACAGGACGCTTTCATCAGAATTGCCCCACGTCTGGATATTTCAACTGAAGAACTTGAGCTTCTTTATCAGCAGCTGATTTTGCCGGAAAGAGAACATCAGCAAAATATTTTTAATCAACAGCTGAAAACCATTATTGAGTCTGTTGCAAAGATGATGATAGAAGTTGGATTGTTAGAGAAAAAACTTGATAGTCGGCAGCTTCTAATTGATGAAACAATGGATTTATAGATGAATCCAATTCAAACCTATCGACTGACATTATGGCTACCACTGGCCATCACCCTGTTGTTTGTTTTTATTTTGTTGTTTTATTCAGTCAATGAATACCGGCATCGGCTGTTAGATATAAAAGAAGTCTCCAAGATTCAACTCCAGGAAACAGCATTACAACTGGGGCATAGTCTTGAATATGCCCTTGCCAATAATGATTCACAGCATGCACGAAGTAGTGTTGCCAGATTTTCATTACGGACTGATGCACAACTGGCAGTATTGATTGATGCTAATAATGTCATTGAATCATCTTCGTATTTTATCTGGCAAGACCAACCGGCCGAGAAGGTTCTCGATGATGAAATGTTGCAGTATGTAAAACTGGCCCGCTCACAAAAGAGATACTTTGAAACAAGTAATGAAAAAGGGGATTCGCTAACCTTTTTTTTACCTTTGCTTGAAGCGGATCAACAAAAGGTTTTAGTACTGCAGAATTCCATTAAGAACAAACTCGAAACAGCCAAAACAGAGATCCTCAATGCCATTGCTCCTTTGCTTTTGCTGATAACGATAGCCAATATCCTGATGATTTTTCTGATTCGTAAATTGGTTATAAGGCCATTAAACGCGCTGCAATACCTGACTGAACAGATCCAGAATCAACAATTTGAGTTAATCAATCCACTTAAAGGTGACACTAAGCAAGCACAAGTGGGCCAGACATTAGTCGATGCTGCCAGACAACTGCAATCTCATATCAGCATTCTGACTGAAAATGAGCAGCGTTTACGCATCACACTGGAATCTATCGGTGATGCCGTTATCGTTACCGATGCCTCAGGCAATATCACCCGTATGAATCGCGTTGCCAGCGAATTAACTGCCTGGCCGGAAGAGGATGCCATTGGACTTCCGTTACTCAATGTTTTTGACATATATCAAGCCGAGACTGGAGAGAAGCTAACCAATCCGGTAGATCTGGTCATACAAAATGGTGAAGTGGTTGAATTATCCAATCACACTGTACTGAAGGCCAGAAATGGCGTGAGCTATCACATATCTGATAGTGCAGCACCAATTCGGCTGGATCATAATCGCGGAACCGAAATTCTTGGCGTGATTCTGGTCTTTACCAATGTGACTAACCAATATCGCTTACGTCAAGAGTTACGCCAGTCAGTCGATTTTCTGAAAAACCTGCTCACCATTAGCCCTTGTGTCACTTATATTCTGGACGTAAAGCAAGATACCACGACTGAATTTCGTCTGAGCTATGTGAGAGAATCCGTTATTCATTACTCTGGGCATCCTGCCGAATACTGGTTAAGCCAGCCAGAAGTCTGGCAACAATCTGTTCATCCCGCTGATATTAATAAGGTTAAACAGACGTTGTTGACTGTATTGCAGTCAGATAAACCGGTGAGCAATCAATTTCGTTTTCGTCACCGTGATGGTCATTACATTACCGTTGAAGATCACCTGTCAGTAGTAAAAGACCAACACACAGAAAAACTGCAAATTGTCGGCGTTGTACTGGATATTAGTGAACAAAAGCATACTGCCGAGCAGAATGCATTGTTTGGCGAAATCCTCGAAAAATCACTTAATGAAATATATGTGTTTGATGCCGAAAGCTTCCAGTTTATTCATGTAAATCATGGTGCTCTCATCAATCTGGGCTATAGCCTTGAAGAGATACATAAGCTGACTCCCCTGGATATCAAAACAGACTATAACCTCACAACGTTAAAAGCATTAATTTCACCATTACGCAGTGGTGAAACGCCAAGGTTAATTTTTGAAACCAATCACCGGCGTAAGGATGGCAGTCAGTATGCCGTTCATGTTGATTTGCAAACAGCGTTCTATGGCGAGAGAGAGGTATTTATCGCCATTATTGAGGATATATCTGAACAAAAACAGGTGGAAAAGATCCTTTCTCAGGAACGTTCCTTGTTGCGAAGTATTATCGACTCATCACCCGATTTGATTTTCTGTAAGGATGATCAAGGCAGATATATCCGCTGTAATAAGGCCGTAATGGAGTTTTTGGCTACCACAGAATCAGACATTATTGGAAAAACCGACTTTGAGTTTTATCCGGAAAGAGAAGCACGCAATTATCGGCACAGCGATCAACTGACGCTGCAACATAACACCAGCCAGTTTTATGAAGAAACCGTATATGGAGCAAAGGGACAAAAAGGATTATTTGAAACCCTGAAAACCCCTCTCAAAAATGAAGCTGGCAAAACTATAGGGGTTCTGGGCATCAGTCGCGACATCAGTCGGCAATATGAAGCGGATAAGGAGTTACGCCTGGCCAGTCTGGTATTCGAGAATAGTAATGAAGGCATTATTATCACCAATGAAAACAACCTGATTATTACCGTTAATCCTGCCTTCACAACCATGACCGGCTATTCTCTCGATGATGTGGCCGGGAAAAACCCTTCGATTCTTAGTTCTGGGGAGCATGATCAGTATTTTTATGAACAAATGTGGACGCAACTTGAGCAGCAGGGATTTTGGTCGGGTGAGGTACAAAATCGCCGGAAAAATGGTAAAACCTATCCACAATGGTTATCGATCAGCCGTGTTGAAAACGCCCAGCAGCAACTGCAAAACTATGTCGCCATCATGTCTGATATCAGTAAATATCGTGAAGCCGAACAAAAAATTAACTTTCTGGCACATCACGATGTTCTGACCAGTCTGCCGAACCGGGCATTACTTAAGGATCGTGTGGGGCAAGCACTGATTTCTGCTGAACGGCATCGGCAAAAACTGGCTTTACTCTATCTGGACCTGGATCGCTTTAAATTTATCAATGACAGTCTTGGGCACGCCATAGGGGATCAATTACTGATTAAGGTCGCGGAAAGGTTGAACCGGCAAATGCGTGAGGAAGACACGGTATGTCGCACCGGTGGTGACGAGTTTATAATTTTATTACCGGATACCGACGCTGATGGAGCTGGCCATGTGGCTCAGAAACTGGTTGAAAATATCACCACACCTTTTGAAATTGATGGGAATCAGTTATTTGTCACCGTTTCAATCGGTATCAGTATTTACCCTGATAACGGTAGGGATGCGGAGAGTCTAAATAAACATGCTGATACGGCAATGTATCGTGCAAAACAGGCCGGTCGAAATCAATATCAGTTTTTTACTGCAGAAATGCACTCACAAATTGTTTATAAACTGGAACTTGAACATGCCTTGCGTTTTGCTCTGGCTCGCAATGAGCTTTCTCTGGTCTATCAACCACTGGTTGATATCAAACTGAATAAAATCACCGGTGCCGAGGCATTGATACGCTGGAACCACCCGGAACTCGGGATAATCTCTCCACTGGAATTCATACCCATTGCAGAAGAAACCGGGATGATTAATCCGATAGGTCAGTGGATATTGCACACCGCAATAGGTCAATGTAAACAATGGGTAGATGCCGGACATACAGATTTATTAATTGCTATCAATCTCTCTGCGGTGCAATTCAATAATCCCTTGCTGGTCACTATGATTAACACCATTCTCCACGAACATCAGTTACCAGCAGATAATCTGGAGCTGGAAATCACAGAATCGGTCGCCATGATCAATATAGATCTGACAATAAAGCAATTAAAATCATTGGCAGATGCAGGTATCAGGTTATCTCTGGATGATTTTGGTACTGGCTATTCGTCGTTAAATTATCTGAAAAAATTCCCCATCAATAAACTAAAGATTGATCAAAGCTTTGTGTTTGACATGCTCACCGATGAAGATGATGAAGCCATCGTCGATGCTGTTATTACGCTGGCACGCTCACTCGGTTTGAAAACTCTGGCAGAAGGGGTGGAAACACCTGAACATCTTCGGGCATTGAATAATAAAGGCTGTGATTTTATGCAGGGTTATTTGTTTAGCAAACCTGTTCCAGCAGAACCATTTTTAAATTTATTAAATCATCCACCCTTCGGTAATTTAGGCGTAGACTGAATACAAACAGGTAATGGAGCCGGATATGCAACAGCAAAAAATTGATCAGATCGAAGTGTTATTACAATTTGATCCCAGTAATAATTTGCAAGGAATCAAAATTCACCATTCAACCGCTCGTGATGGTCTGGTGGAAGCAGCACAGAAATTATTTGATAACGGACTGATCAGCCAACCTGATGGCGGTTATCTGACCGATCTCGGCCATGAAGCATCTGAACATTTACATACCGCTTTACAGCTAATGTCACCACCGAATTAAACTCGCTGATAAACCTCGAAGCTATAGGCATAGTCATTTTTCTCATCAGCCGGGTGGGATTCCTGGCTGAGTAATTGCCATTGACTTTCATCCCATGCGGGAAACCAGGTATCCCCTTCAAGCTCTGCATGCACCCGAGTCAGGTAGAGTATATCGGCGTCATCAAACATTTGCTTAAACAGCGATGAACCGCCAATGACCATCAACTCTTCAGCATCCGCTGCGGCATTTAAACCATCCTCGATGGAGTGAACAACATCACAGCCCGGCGCCTGATATTCCGGCAGAGAACTCACCACAATGTTTTGCCGTCCAGGAAGAGGCCGGCCAATAGATTCATGAGTATGACGCCCCATTAAAATGGGTTTACCCATGGTGATACGGCGAAAGTATTGCAAATCAGCAGAGAGTCGCCAGGGGAGATCATTATCCTTCCCAATTAATCCATTTTCATCCATTGCTACTACAAACGCCGTTTTCATCGGTCACCTCATTCAATAACTTTGGCATAGCATAGCATCGCTGTTTTTTTATCCGGTATTATCAATTCAATTAATAAAATCAATAAGTCGGGTAATAGATGATGAATATGCTGGGATCGCTGATAGGTGGCTTGGGTTTATTTATGCTGGGGATGTGGTTGATGTCTGACGGCCTTAAACAAATTGCCGGGGACAGACTCAACCAAATCCTTAAAAACTGGACCAACAGCCGTCTGCGCGGCTTAAGTGCGGGTTTTCTGCTGACCGCGTTCATTCAACATTCCGGTGCCGTTACTCTGGCCACTATTGGGTTTGCCAATGCCGGTATTCTCAGCCTCCGAAGAGCGATGTGGATTGTTTTTGGCAGCAATGTCGGTACGACGGTCACAGGATGGTTGGTTGTGCTGATAGGTTTCAACCTGAATATTGAACATTTTGCCTTACCGCTGATTGGAATCGGCATGGCGATGCGCTTATTAAACAGTAATCGAGCCTATGCGAATATTGGATTGGCACTTACCGGTTTTGGCCTGTTGTTTCTGGGAATTGCGGCTTTAAAAACGACCTTCTCAGGCGCGGATAGTTTATTTGATTTGCACTTCTCCAGTGGATTGCTAGCGGTTGATATTTTGTTGTTTGCATTGGCTGGTTTGATTCTGACCACTTTACTGCAATCTTCCAGCCTTACTTTAACTCTTGCATTGACTTCGCTCGCTGGGGGAATTATCGACTTATTACCTGCCGCTGCAATTGTGATTGGCAGTAATCTAGGGTCAACTACGACAGCTATATTCGCCGTTATCGGCAGTCAGCCGGTCGCTAAACGTATTGTCGCCAGTCATGTTCTTTTTAATCTGCTAACAGCAATCGTCAGTCTTTTTTTGCTGGTGCCGTTAATCTGGATTATCCATTGGTTTCAGCAATTAGTGGTTGATGATGTGCAATTTACTACCACATTAGTTTTATTCCACACAGTATTTAATTTATTAGGTGTAGCACTTATCTGGAAGCTGGCCGATCCCCTAGAAAACTGGTTAAAAACAAAATTTTTAGCAACAGATGAAAATATTGCAGAAACAAAATATCTTGATAACACCACATTAAAGATTCCCAATCTGGCAATCACCTCTATTCGACTTGAATTAATCCGATTGAATAAACATGTTTTAAAGATGGTGACTCA
Organism: Methylophaga sp. UBA4204; assembly: GCF_002379485.1. NCBI lineage: Bacteria > Pseudomonadati > Pseudomonadota > Gammaproteobacteria > Thiotrichales > Piscirickettsiaceae > Methylophaga > Methylophaga sp. UBA4204. Next base: position 49,555 of record NZ_DFTU01000087.1, read on the forward strand.
CTGTATCCATAAAAACCGTTCAATCAGCTGGTTAAAACAGCAACATGCCTTCACCGAGCAAAATATTTTAAAAATTGGCAAATTCATTCACAAACTCTATCAACAACACATTAATGAACAGATTACTGAAAAAACGGCTGATTTATTACGCGTTTCGCAGTACTGTGATGCAATTTCTGCCTTAACCGTTGCTATCGCTGAAAATCGTGCTTTATCAAGTCATCCGATTGAGGCCCAACTGCAGCAACAGCTCACCAATTTTAATGTGGATTGTTTACTGCTAATTGATGTTTCTGCATTAGATAAGCCCAATCCATCCTTAACAAACCAGCTCGACAGCTTGGAAAAAACCTATCTTTCCTTAAAGTCATTGTTATTGCGTCGAGGTGCAGAGGGAAGACTTTCAATCGCGCGCATGGAAAAAGAATTACAAGCCATATCTCAACTGCGAAGAATTTGTCAGCAGGCTGTAAAAGCCAGCCTTTTTTTTAATAACAGTCAACTCGATCATGTTATTGATAAACAGTAAAAACAGGCTTAACAACTACGGTATGCTTTGCTTATAAAACAAGGCATAAGCTGTGGATAAAATCACCTGTGGATAAGTCGTTAAGTTATCCACAAGAGATCGATCCCGCAACGATAAACTTATACACAGTTGGTTTATTATTTAACGTAATGAATAAAAAGGCTTTTCAGGATTAATACAGCTATCCACAGGACTAAAGCATTAACATCATTAAAAGATCTCTTTTATTTAATTAGTATTGTTTAATGAGTTGCATTGTCGAAATTGCCTTAGCTTGTCCCTTACGTCAGACGTTTGATTATCTGAGCGATGAACCGGTTGAACACTGGCAACCTGGTATGCGTGCTGTAATTCCATTTGGCAGCAGACAGTTGATAGGAATCGTGATTGCCATCAAACCTATCAGCGAGATTTCTACCGGTAAACTCAAAAAAATCGAACAGCAAATTGATAAACAAAGTTTCTTACCAGCAGAAATCATGCAGCTGGTACAGTGGGTAAGTCGTTATTATCATCATCCTATTGGCGAATGCTTTCAGGCAGCATTACCCAAGAAACTCCGTCTGGGTGATAGCGATGAAATGCAAACCGAAACCTATTGGGCCTTGCAACAGATACCGGCTAATAAACCGGGTAAAAAACAGCAGCAGATCCTGGATTTACTGGAGGACTATCCGGAAGGACTCAGTGAAAAAGCATTACGGGTTCAATTAGGCAATGTAAAAAGCAGTTTGTCTGCTTTGGCACAACAAAACGTAATTACTGCCAGACAACACGTTGCATTACCGGTCCCCTGTCTTGAGTTACAACAAACTGTTTCATTAAATAACGAGCAAAAACAATCTGTTGAAAAGGTTATTGCAGAAAAAGAGCAATTTTCATCTTTTTTATTGCAAGGTATCACCGGGAGTGGCAAAACAGAGGTTTATATTGAAATATGTCGTGAATTTGTCGAAAAACAGCAACAGGTTTTAGTGTTAATTCCAGAGATTGGATTAACCACACAGTTTGTTGAACGTTTCCGTCATTCCCTTGCAGCCAATATCGTTGTTATAAACTCATCGGTCTCAGATGCTGATCGTAAACAGGCTTGGTTATTGGCCAGATCGGGTAAGGCCGACATTATTATTGGTACCCGCTCTGCAGTTTTTACTCCCATGCTCAATCCGGGACTGATAATCATCGATGAAGAACATGACAGTTCCTATAAACAACAGGATGGACTGCGTTATCACGCCAGAAATGTGGCATTGATGCGAGCTAAGTCACTGAATATTCCCATTGTTCTGGGCAGTGCAACGCCTTCTCTGGAAACCCTTTACCAAGTAAAATTAAAACGTTATCAGTTACTTAAGTTAACAAAACGTGCGGGTGGAGCGACACTACCCAACATTAAACTTATTGCTGCCAATAAAACAGCAGATAACAATGGTTTAAGTTCAGTGTTAATTAATTCTATTGAAAAACATCTGCAGCAAAATCATCAGGTTTTATTATTTATAAATCGTCGTGGATTCGCACCAGTTTTGATGTGTCATGAATGTAATTGGCAGGCGAATTGCCGAAGTTGTGATGCCAAAATGGTGGTTCATCAACATCAAAACCGTTTGTTTTGTCATCATTGTGGTTTGATCCAGACACTACCGAAAAAATGTCCTGAATGTGGTAATTCCGAACTTAAAAGTTATGGCGTCGGAACAGAGAAAATTGAGCAGGCTCTGACAGCAATTTTTAACGATGTACCCGTTTTACGGATTGATCGGGATAGTACCCAACGGGTCAATGCCTTTGCCAATATGGTCAAACAGATTAATCAGGGTCAGGCGGCTATTCTGGTGGGTACGCAGATGCTGGCTAAAGGGCATGATTTTCATGATGTGACGTTGGTCGGTGTTGTGGATGCGGATCAGGCCTTATTCAGTGCTGATTTTCGAGCAACGGAAGGGCTGGCACAGTTAATTACTCAGGTAACTGGTCGGGCTGGGCGTGGCAAAAAGTCGGGGGAAGTCTTGATACAAAGCGAACAACCGGAGCACCCTTTCTGGAAAAAATTACTGCAGGATGGTTATGAAGCTATCGCTGAAAATTTATTAGCAGAGCGAATTCAAATGGAGCTGCCCCCTCATGGTTTCTGGGCAGTCTGGCGCGCCGAGGCAAAAGAAGCCGATTTAGCTATGCAATTATTACAACAGGTTGCCGAATTATTGCAGCAAACCGCATCAGCGGTCATGATTTTAGGACCGGTTCCAGCTTTAATGGAAAAACGTGCCGGTCGATATCGGGCACAATTGCTGATGCGATCCGCAGATCGTGCATCGTTACACCAATTAATCGACCAACATATCAGAGCTGTCAGCAAGCTTAAACTGGCGCGAAAAGGTCGTTGGTCGATTGACATCGATCCTACTGAATTAATCTAATCGGCTGGATGATGTCATCCGCTAGTCTGATCGGTTAAAATGCGCCATCACAATTCTGTTATCCGGACTTCATTACCTTGAAAGACCAATTAAAAGAACTTATTGAAAGTGCTTTAGCTTCGTTGATTGCCCAACAAAGCCTTCCTGCAGATGTTTCATCGGCTGATGTTCAGCTGGAGCGAACCAAAGATCGCAGTCATGGTGATTTCGCCAGTAACATTGCGATGGTATTAGCCAAACCCGCCAAAATGAATCCTCGGCAGATAGCGACATTGATTGTTGATGCGCTTCCACAGCATGAAATGATCGAGAAAGTAGAAATTGCCGGTCCAGGGTTTATTAATTTCAGCTTATCCGCTAGCTCAAGGCAACAGGTAGTGGCAGATGTCTTGAAAAAAGCCGGCCAATTTGGTCTGAGCAATTACGGCAATGGTCAGAAAGTTCAGGTGGAGTTTGTTTCGGCCAATCCAACCGGACCACTGCATGTAGGCCATGGCCGTGGCGCGGCATATGGTTCAGTAGTCAGCAGCTTGTTAAAAGCAGTAGGGTTTGATGTCCACCGTGAATATTACGTAAATGATGCTGGCCGTCAGATGGATATTCTAGCCACCAGTGTCTGGCTGAGATACCTGGAAAAATGTGGCGAACAGTTTACTTTTCCAAGTAACGGTTATCGTGGGGAATACGTCTTAGACATTGCTGAAACCTTAAAACAACAGCATGGAAATGCATTGTTGCATTCAGCATCTCAGGCTTTTAATGGTGTTCCAGCGGATGAACCCCAAGGTGGTGATAAAGAACTTCATATTGACGGGCTGACACAACAGGCCAAAAATCTTCTCGGTGCAGATGTGTATCGTCAGCTTTTTGATTTGGGCCTCAATGCCATTCTGGATGATATTCGTAATGATTTGGCTGGGTTTGGTGCCGAATACGATGAATGGTTTTCTGAGCGTTCATTGGTGGAATCCGGTGTGGTTGATGAAGCTGTGGAACAATTGAAAGCCGCGAATATGCTGTATCAGCAGGATGGTGCTTGGTGGTTTAAATCCACTGATTTTGGCGATAAAAAAGACCGGGTGGTGGTTCGTGACAATGGTCAGGCAACCTATTTTGCTTCTGATGTCGCTTATCACCTCAATAAATTTAATCGTGGCTTTGATCAGATTATTGATATCTGGGGAGCCGATCATCACGGTTACATTACGCGGGTTAAAGCCTCTATGGAGGCGCTGAATCAGGATGTCAGCAAGCTGAAAGTTTTACTGGTGCAGTTTGCTGTGTTGTACCGTGGTAAAGAAAAAGTCGGTATGTCGACTCGTAGCGGAGAGTTTGTCACATTACGCGAACTACGGGATGAGGTTGGTAAAGATGCTGCCCGTTTCTTTTATGTGATGCGCGGTGCTGACCAGCATATGGATTTTGATCTTGAACTGGCAAAATCACAAAGTAATGATAATCCGGTATATTACGTTCAATATGCACACGCACGTGTCTGCAGTGTTTTCCGCCAACTGGCAGAAAGACAGCTGAACTGGGATGAGCAGACAGGAATAGACAACCTGTCTTTATTGACCGAAGATCATGAACAGGCTTTGTTTACCATGTTGTCACGTTATCCGGAAGTGGTGGAACTGGCAGCCATAACACATACTCCCCATTTATTGGCGCATTTCCTAATGGATTTGGCACGTGATTTTCACACCTACTACAACGCTCACCAGTTTATGACAGATGATATTGATTTAAGTCAGGCACGGCTGACGCTGATCACCGCTGTCAGACAGGTTATTGCCAATGGTCTTGGGTTAATGGGCGTTTCAGCGCCACAATCAATGTAAGAGGTTTTTTGTGGCAACCAGAAGAAATACGCGTAAACAGTCTTCAAAACAAGGTGGAAGCATGCCTTGGGGACCAATGTTAATCAGTTTTGCCGTGGGTGCTTTTGTGATGTTTTTATTGCACCTGAAAGAAAATGTTCCAGCGGATAAACAACAGGCAAAAACCACTCAGCAACAGCAAAAAAAATCGAGTGTGGAACCCACTTTTGATTTTTATACGTTACTACCCGAAACCGAGGTGGTGGTAGAAAAGCCCAAAACTATTGCTAATCAACCCCAGAAACCAATCGTTTCCTCGCCACCCGAAGAAATTTCGGCACCGCCAGAGCAAACACAGCAGGCCGCAACTGAAGCACCGGCAGATGACGTTAGCTTCATGATTCAGGTGGGGTCGTTCAAAAAACTTGAAGATGCTGATGGTTTCCGCGCCAGATTAGCCTTTTTAGGTATTGAATCAAAAGTACAAACCGTCACAATTGATAATACCGATACATGGCATCGGGTGCAGGTTGGGCCGGTGGTAGGGCGAAGTAAGGCTGATGCATTACAGAAACAGCTACGTGATAATGATATTGATTCACTCCTGCTAAGGGCAAAGCATGGATAACGCAATGCACATTTTCTGCTGAGTGTCCGGCTGGACTTGAAGCAGGTCATAATGGCCCCAGTGTATTTAATTGAAAACTATCGAGGACAGCGATATGACAGAAAACAGTACGGCCACCGTTTGGCATGAAGTTGCCAGTCCATTTTGTGGAATAGCGTCCGATGATCTGACGATAGAGGTCAACGGCAATACTGTTAAAGTGCTGGAAAATGGCGATGCTGTCACCCGGCCCGGTTTTGAAACACCTATCACCGATACTCAGCCCCGAATTAACGGCAAAGAGGTCACACTGGATCAAGCTGTTTCGCATATTGCTGATTTACTGATTAACAGCAAACAACCATTAATTGCCGGTCTGGGAACAGACTTGAATGGTGCGCGTGCAGCAATGGCGCTTGCCGATAAAAGTGGCGCTACCATCGACAGTTATTATTCTCCAGCCGCATTTCGCAATATTTTGGTATTACAGGACACGGGCTATATGACCACCACACTGACAGAAGTCAGAAACCGGGTGGATTTACTAGTGCTTATTGGTACCGATATTGAATCTACTTTTCCACGTTTTTATGAACGTATGGTGTGGAACAAGGAAAGTATGTTTGGTCAGGATATTGAGTCTCGTGAAGTTATTTATTTAGGCAAACCCCCAAGTGGTGATGCATCCACTTCACCAAATGGTAAAAAGGCTCAGGTTATTGCCTGTGATAATGCAGATTTACCGGAAGTCGTATCTGTTTTACGTGCTTTAGTGAAGGGTAAACAGATTCAAACTGAAACCGTCGCGGGTATTGCAGTGAGCGATTTATTAGCGCTGGCAGACAAGTTAAACGCCGCTAAATATTCTGTAGTGACCTGGTCAGCCGGGCAGTTAGACATTGATCACGCAGAAGCGACCATTCAAAACGTATGTGAAATGATCAAAGAGATCAACGCGACAACCCGCAGTAACGGTCTGCCGATAGGTGGAAAAGAAGGTGATACGACGGTAAACGCGGTGGCTTCCTGGCAAAGTGGATATCCAATGCGTACAACGTTTAATCGTCGTTTCCCGGATTATGATCCGTTTTTGAATGACAGTAAACGTATTCTGGCGAATGATGAAAGTGATCTTTTAATCTGGGTATCCAGTTTCAATACAGCGGTGACACCACCTCAATCATCAGCAAATACCATTGTGCTTGGACGCAGTGGTATGCAGTTTGAAACAGAACCGGAAGTTTATATTCCGGTGGGTGTTCCGGGTATTGATCATGAAGGGCGAACCTTCCGCAGTGACAGTGTGGTTTCAGTGCCGCTCAGAAAATTACGCGACAGCGGCTTACCCAGCGTGTTTGAAGTTCTCAGTGCGGTCGAAAAGGCCCTGTAAACGGAGAGAAAGATGCTTTTAAAATTAACCGGCGGACGTATTATTGACCCGGCACACGATGTAAATGACGTAGTGCGGGATATTTATATCCGAGATGGACGTATTGTCGAAAAGCCGACCGATGGTCGGGTCGATGAAGAAATAGATGTAAGTGGCAAAGTCATTG
>NZ_DFTU01000087.1:56545-57387 GCF_002379485.1 Methylophaga sp. UBA4204
TAAGTGGCAAAGTCATTATGGCCGGCGCTATTGATATGCACACCCATATCGGCGGTGGTAAGGTCAATATTGCCCGTACCATGTTACCCGAAGACCATGCTGAAGCCGTTTATGAACGCACCGAACTATTACGTTCCGGCACAGGCCATGCGGCTCCAAGCACTTTGACGACAGGTTATCGTTACGCAGAGATGGGGTATACCGCAGGCTTTGAACCGGCCGTTTTACCGATTAATGCCCGTCAGGCTCATATGGAAATGCATGACACACCAATTATCGATAAAGGTGGTTATGTGATGCTTGGCAGTGATGATTTTCTGTTGCGTATGATGGCGGCCAATTCCGATCAAGAAGCGATTAATAACTATGTCGCCTGGACCATTAATCATGCTCAGGCCGTAGGCCTTAAAGTAGTTAATCCTGGCGGTATCAGTGCCTTTAAATTTAATCAGCGTAAGCTGGATTTAGACGAAAAAAATGATTTTTATGGCGTCACGCCACGCGATATTCTGCATAGATTGTCACGTGCGGTGCAGGAAATCGGTGTGCCACATCCTTTGCATGTACACGGTTGTAATTTAGGTGTACCAGGTAATATGCAAACCACACTGGATACCATTCAGGGTGCTGAAGGCGTGCCGATGCATCTGACGCATATTCAATTTCACAGTTACGGTACTGAAGGCGATTTCAAATTCTCCTCCGGTGCGGCTGAAATTGCTGAGGCGATTAATAAACACAGAACATTACCGTCGATGTCGGGCAGATCCTGTTCGGTCAGACAGTAACCGCTTCTGGCGATAATATGCGTCAGTTCGCCGGTGCTCCACATGCGCATCCTA
>NZ_DFTU01000087.1:57488-75715 GCF_002379485.1 Methylophaga sp. UBA4204
GCATCCTAACAAATGGGTGTGTATGGATATCGAATGTGAGGCCGGTTGCGGTGTAGTGCCGTTCAAATACAAAGACCAAAGTTATGTGAATGCATTGCAATGGATGATAGGTCTGGAAACCTTCCTGATGGTTGATGATCCATGGCGTATATTCCTGACCACTGATCATCCAAACGGTGCGCCATTTACCAGTTATCCACATCTGATTAAGTTATTAATGGATAAGTCTTTCCGTAACGATATGCTGTCTACCTTGCATCCGGAAGCACAGAAAGCCACCCATCTGGCTTCATTGGATCGCGAATATTCATTGTATGAAATTGCTATTATGACAAGGGCCGGTGCAGCAAAACTGGTTGGTCTGGCGGATCGTGGACATCTGGGAATTGGTGCGGCAGCAGATATTACCGTTTACACAGACAACAGCGATCGCGAAAAGATGTTTGAAAAACCGGATTATGTATTTAAAGATGGTGAAATGGTGGTGCGTCAGGGTCAGGTCATCAAAATTACCTGGGGTACTACTCATGTGGTTAAACCGGAATATGACGTCAGCATTGAAAAACCGCTGCAACAATATTTTGATAAATTCCATACCCTGAAAATGAGCAACTTCAAAATCAGTAACGACGAAATCGTCGATGATGGTCGTGGTAGCTTAACGATACAGCCGCTGCATAAGGGAGGCAGACTATGATCATCAATGGCGTCAGCATTGATAAAACTTTTGCTGAAGCGTTTCCGATGAAAGGAACGCGAATTATCATTACCGCTCAGAATCTGGAATGGGCAATGCATTCAGCTACTGCCTTCACCGGTTTTGCTACATCGGTTATTGCCTGCGGTTGTGAGGCCTCCATTGAACGAACATTAGAGCCTTCTGAAACCCCTGATGGCCGTCCCGGTGTTGCTTGTCTGATTTTTGCCATGGGCGGTAAAGGACTGGCGAAACAGGTTGAAACCCGTGCTGGCCAGTGTGTTTTAACTTCGCCGACATCTGCTTTATTTTCAGGGATTGAAGGTGAAGATGGTAAAGAAATTGCTTTGGGTAAAAACCTGCGTTTCTTTGGTGATGGTTATCAGATATCAAAAATGATTGATGGTAAACGTTACTGGCGTATTCCGGTGATGGATGGTGAATTTCTAACCCAGGAAAATACCGGCGTGGTTTCCTCTGTTGGTGGTGGTAACTTCCTGATACTCGCCGAGTCGCAGCCTCAGGCACTGGCAGCGTGTGAAGCAGCTGTTAAGGCCATGAAACAACTGCCTAATATCATTATGCCGTTTCCGGGCGGTGTGGTTCGCAGTGGTTCAAAAGTGGGTTCCAAATACAAAGCGTTAAACGCCTCAACCAATGATGCATTTTGTCCGACCTTGAAAGGTCAGACTAAATCCGAGTGTTCACCAGAAGTCGAGTCCGTCATGGAAATCGTTATTGATGGCTTAAGCAAAGAAGATATAGACAAAGCCATGCGTGTCGGCATTCAGGCCGCATGTGATTTAGGCGCTGAAAACGGTATTCGCCGAATCAGTGCTGGTAACTATGGTGGCAAACTGGGTCCATTCCACTTTCATCTGCAGGAGATCATGGCATGACAGCACTGACTCTTAAACTTAAAACGGATTTGGCACAACGTGTTGATTGCTCTCCTTTAACACCCGATAAACTGGCGGGTAAAGATGTTGCAGATATTGCTGCGATGGAACTGGTCAGTGGTCGTTTAACGCTACCGGTAGAGGAACTGTTTGATATCAGTGGTGATGATGTAAATGACATTCGCTTTGAAAATAGCTCAGCCAAACTGGATCATATCGGTCATGCTATGAGTGAGGGTCGGATTACCATCAAAGGTGATGCCGGTGCTTATCTCGGGCAGTTTATGACCGGTGGAAATATTGAAATCACCGGAAACACTTTTATTTATACCGGCTGTGAAATGAAAGGCGGTCAAATAAAGATTAACGGTAATGCCGGAGATTTTGTCGGCGCGGCTCGTAGCGGATATAAAAACGGTATGACTGGCGGCATTATTATTGTGACGGGTAATACCGGAGCACGCACCGGCGATCATATGCGTCGTGGCATGATACTGATAGAAGGTAATGCGGGAGAATACTGCGGTTCACGGATGATTTCCGGCACCATCGCGGTATTGGGGGATGTCGGTAAACATTTGGGGTATGCCATGAAACGCGGCACGATATTGCTACCTAAAATGCCGCAGCATGGCATCACTGCCAACTTTAATGATTGTGGTTCACATACCTTGGCATTTTTACCATTGATGTTTGCTTCATTTAAAAAACTGGATAGCAAGTTTGCCAATGTTGAAGGATTTTCCCGGGTACAACGATACGCTGGCGATGTCGGTGGCATTGGCATGGGCGAGATTCTCGTTAAGATTTAAGGCTATTTGCTAGGGGGTTAGCCTGTCTAATCCCCGCCGTTTTTGAAACCCCATTGAACTGCTCTTGGCATTTTCACTGCCACTGGTTTACTCTCTTATTAACAGCTGCGAATCATCAGCTCAACTCCCAGAAAATAAATAGTCAAAGAGAGAAACGCCATGTCTGATATCGGCAAATCGGTTAATCAATTTATCGTTGAAGAACAAAGATCTCACCCCGATTCAACTGGTGATTTGACGGGATTATTAAGTGATGTAGTTAGTGCCTGCAAAAAAATCTCTCACTTGGTCAGCCGCAGCAATATTATTGGTCTTGGCGGTTATGCTGACAGTGAAAATGTGCAGGGTGAAACGCAGAAAAAACTCGATATCATTACCAATGAAGTAATGGTTGATCATCTGAAGTGGACAGGCCATCTGGCAGCTATGGCATCTGAAGAAATCGAAGAAATTATTCAGATCCCCAGCAAATTTCCCAAAGGCAAATATCTGATCTGCTTTGATCCTCTGGATGGTTCCTCAAATATTGATATTAATCTGTCGGTAGGTACTATTTTCTCCATTTTGCGTTGCCCTAATGATTGCAAAAATCCGACATTAAAAGACTTTATGCAGAAAGGCACTGAGCAGGTTTGTGCCGGCTTTACCGTTTATGGTCCGGCCACCATGTTGATTCTGACTACTGGTAATGGTGTCAATGGTTTTACGCTGGATAGTGATGTCGGTGAGTTTATTCTGACCCATCCCAATATGCGTATTCCCAAAGATACCGCCGAGTTTGCCATTAATATGTCCAATCAGCGTTTTTGGGAAGCTCCGATTCAAAAATATGTTGATGAATGCATTAAAGGTACTGAGGGTGAGCGCGAGAAAAATTTCAATATGCGCTGGGTTGCGTCAATGGTTGCTGAGGTTTATCGCGTGCTGACCCGAGGCGGCATATTTATGTATCCGATAGATTCCAAAATAGCCAAGCAGGGTGGCAAATTACGCTTGATGTACGAAGCCAATCCGATGAGTTTTATTGTTGAACAGGCAGGCGGGTTAAGCTCAACCGGTACCGAACGGATTCTGGATATACAACCCGAAAGCATTCACCAACGGGTACCAGTGATTATGGGATCCAGAAACGAGGTCGACAGAGTGGTGCGTTACCACAAGGATCACTAAAACGTTTGGCGATTCTCGCCAACTCTTTGCCAGCATTTTGGTCACATTAACCTACTTCTGTGTTTGGTAAGGAGAAATCATGTCGTTGAAAAGATGTTTATTACTGGGACTGATGGGAGCCTCAATGACTGCTGTTGCAGAAAATATTGATTACCAGATCAATGGGGAAACCTATCAAGGCTTTTATACCAGTGCTGCAGATAATGCCCCTCTAGTACTATTGATACACGACTGGGACGGTTTGACGGATTACGAAATCAAACGTGCCAATATGCTGGCAGAAGAGGGATATGCAGTATTTGCGGCGGACTTATTTGGTAAAGGTATTCGGCCCACAGAGGATAAAGATAAAAAGCAGCATACCGGTGAGCTGTACCAGGATCGGCAGAAGATGCGTCAACTGATAAAGGGCGCTTTAGATAAAGCTGCTGAATTAGGCGCCAATCGACAGCAAACCGTTGTTATAGGTTATTGTTTTGGTGGTGCTGCTGCACTGGAAATGGCACGTGCTGGAGAAGATCTGCAAGGTGTTGTCAGTTTTCATGGTGGTTTAAAAACACCTCCAGGTCAGGATTATGCTGATTCTTCAACTGAAATCCTGATTTTGCATGGTGCCGCAGATAAGGCTATTAGCATGCAAGAGTTTGCGGAGCTCAGCAACCAGCTTGAAGCTTTTAACGTACCTAACGAAATGATTGCTTATGGTGGAGCTGATCATGCTTTTACCGTATTTGGCATAGATCGGTATCATGCTGAGGCCGACGAAAAATCCTGGCATCGTCTTTTACAGTTTCTGGATGAAAAACGCTCAGAATAAACCTGTATGTATCGATAAGATTGTTCACAAGTTAAAAGAGTAAACGTTTGAAATTACCTCCCCATTATCGAGTTGTGCTGGCCTATTTACTGGTTGGCATTGCCTGGATCTTTTTATCAGATATCACCGTAGAATATTTGTTTTCCGGCGAACGCGGCATTACCCGGATACAACACTTTAAAGGCTGGTTATTCATAATCGTCACGACAGTTCTTTTGTTTGTATTGATTCGTCATGACTTTAATAAAATTGAGTTGGCCAACAAAAAAATCCTCGACAGCATTGAACAAGCGGTGACCGGTTGGATCCATGTTATGGATGTAAGGCATAAGGAAACCAGAGATCATTCTGAACGAGTGACTCGAATGACCTTAGAATTAGCCAAACTATCAGGCATTGCTGATGAAAAACAGCTTGAATCGATTCGCTACGGTGCAATCCTGCACGATATCGGTAAAATTGGAATTCCGGATGCCATACTGACCAAACCCGGCAAACTAACCGATGCAGAATGGCAAATCATGAAAATGCATCCACAAATTGCGTATGATATTTTGTCTAAAAACGATTTTCTGTGTCAGTATCTGATGATTCCACATGAACATCATGAACGATGGGATGGTTTGGGATATCCACAGGGCCTGCAAGGTAAGCAGATCCATTTTGATGCCAGATTGTTTTCGATAGTGGATGTCTGGGATGCGATTTATCATCGTCGAGTTTATAAAGATGCCTGGCCGGAAGATGAAGTACTTAAATATATATCTGATCAATCCGGGAAAGCGTTCGACCCGGAGATCTGTAGTCTTTTTGTAAAGAATTACAACCAACTGAAAATTGCAGCAGATTTCAGTTAAATACCCCTAACTTTTGCTGCCTGGAGTCATACATGCCTGCGTTGTTCATTGTGTTATTTATCGTCACGTTTTTTCCGATGATATTAGCCTTTATCGGGGGATACTTGCGTTACAAGCATGTTGATAAATTTGACAATCGGCATCCCAGAGAACAACAGGCAGAACTGACCGGTGTTGCCGCTCGCATATTGGCAGCACAAAAAAACGCCTGGGAAGCGTTAATATTTTATTCAGCTGTTACCTTGCTGGCATTTTATTCCAGTGTAAATTTACGGGAATTGAGTGGTGCCGCTATTCTGTTCTTGGCTTGCCGCGTTTTGCATCCAATCTTCTACGCGTTAGATTTGGCTCTTTTCCGTAGTCTGATTTTTATTGTGGGCTGGTTAAGTTGTGTCTATATTGCCGTAAGAGCTTTTTTAGCAGTCTAAACAATTAAAAAAATCCCGTTGTGGCAGGATCTAACGGGGTTTGTATTGCGTGGGGCAATAAGCTCGAGAGATATTAGGATTTCGTAAGGCGTGATGTTTGGTTTTACGACCTGAAACACGAGCACGCCATAAACGGAACGATCCCGGTTTCATTTCACGGCGCATTAATTTAATAACCTGTTGTTCTGGTAACCCGTAAAGCTGCAAAATTGCCTCAAAAGGGGTGCGATCTTCCCAGGCCATTTCAATGATCCTGGAAATATCAACTGAATTCAGAGTCTGATGCATACAACTTCTTTTAAATAAAATCTCAAGATAACCAGGGTTATGTGAAATATGCGTCTATTTAAAACCTTATTGCTGTCTCTAATGTTAACGGCTTGTACCGGAATACCGGAAGGCGTCGAACCGGTCACCGGTTTTGAACTGGATCGTTATCTGGGTAAATGGTATGAGATAGCGCGTCTGGATCATTCGTTTGAAGAGGGGTTAACCTCGGTGACAGCGGAATACAGTCTGCATGAAGATGGTCATGTTCAAGTGATTAATCGTGGGTTTAATGCTGCAGAAAACCAGTGGGAGGAAGCAGAGGGAAAAGCCAAATTTGTTCAATCCAGTGATATCGGCCAGCTTAAAGTTTCGTTCTTCGGCCCATTTTATGGCAGTTATATAGTGTTTGGACTGGATAAACTGGACTATCAATATGCGTTTGTTTCAGGACCGAATCATGGCTATTTATGGTTATTGGCTCGCACCCCACAAGTCAGCGATGAGGTTATCGCCGACTTTATCAATGAGGCCTCACAACGTGGTTTTGAAACAGATAAACTGATTTTTGTTGATCAGGATTCTGTCTCAGCTGAATGAGCTTGTACCGGATGTTGTCTCTGTTTCCATGATAATACTGTGACCAGTAAACTGGGTAGGAAAGTGAGTGTAATCAGGGTAGAAACAGCAATCCCAACCAATACAACTATACCGACACCTCGATAAAGCTCGGTACCGGCACCAGGAATAAAAACCAGTGGTGCCAGGCCAAAAATAGTGGTTAGCGTTGACATTAATATTGGTCGTAACCGCGTTGCTACTGCCTGATTAACCGCTGTATGTATTGATATTGCCTTATCGGCCAGATTGCGTCTGGCCTGTTCAACTATCAGGATGGGGTTATTGACTACCGTACCCAATAGAATGACAAACCCCAACATGGTAATCATATCAAACGGCTGAATAATGGCCGGTAATCCCATCGCATTTAATAAACTGCCCGAAGCATTCACTCCCACCAGACCAACGATGCCGCCCGCGATCCCCAATGGCACCGTAGTTAAAATAATCAATGGATAACCCCAATGCGAGAAAATAGCCACCAGCACCAGATAAATCAGAATGACGGCCACCAGCAGATTTTCAGATAAAGATTCCCGGGTAGCATCCAATTGATCTGACGCACCGGAAATTGACAGATTAACCCCTTTGGCAACTTCACCATCAGTTTGCATTGCTGGGATCATTTCACTGCGAACCTTATTCACAGCGGTTTCTAATGCTACGTCACGAGGCGGTATAATCAATAAGGTGACTGTACGACGACTATCAACCCGACGAAGTGTGGCACTATCAACTGTTTCTTCCAGATCAGCCAATGCATTTAACGGTATAACATCCCCATTGGGGGTTAGGATCGGTAAACCGGCAAGCCCGGATAGATTCTGCTGCTGGCCAGCGGTACTGAATAAAAACATATCCACTTTGTCGTCATCGATAAAAAACTCATCAACAAATGCACCATCACTTAGTGCGGCCACCGCATAACCAAAATCATCAGCAGTAAAACCTGTTTCAGTTAACCGTGACCAGCGTGGACGAATTTCAATTAACGGTTGATCCAGCGATAACGATCCTGGAATGGAGTCAATCTGAGGGTTTTCAAACAATCTCTCGGCCCGCTTCAGAGCAAACTCAGCCGTACTGTAGAGACTTTCCATATCCGGTCCGGCAATATCCAGACTGACGGCACGGGTTCCGCCCTGATCGCTGGAGATAATTGAGCCACGACCAGAAAACGCCCGCATACCCGGATAACTCTCAAATAAATCAGTTAAGGCATTCATCATCGGAATGATATCTTGAGTTCTGGTGGGCTCACTCAGTACCCGTAATCCGGTTGGAGAGGTTCGGATGAAATAATAGGCGAGCGAGGGGATAGGGGCCTCACCCTGATCAAACAGGGCCGGATCGGCGCCTTTGGCATCAGCCAGAATTTCAATGACTTCTTCACTGATGCGTAACATTTCAGAAAGATTATAGCCGGGCGGTGGAATCATGCTGGTAAAGGCTTTCGGTTCCTCTCCCTCCGGTAAATATTCTGCAGGGGGCATCAGGTGCCACGCGGCTACCAAAGTGGCACACACCGTAACAGCCATCGTTGTTAAACGTCTGACGGGGCCTTTGGTTAACCAGTTAACGCCATGCAGTATAATCCCCCGACGATGCAGATCTTCATGCGTACCTGTACTTTTTCCAAGACCAAAACGAGCGCAGGCAGCCGGAACAACGCCTACAGCAAATAACATTGAGGCAAGAATCGCTACGGAAATAGCAATCGCGATATCGGAATATAATTGTCCGGCTTCTTCCTGCACAAACAACACTGGTGCAAACACCAGGATAGTGGTCATACTGGAAGCCAGTACGGCCGTCCAGACTTCCCGAACTCCCACAATTGCTGCTTCAATTCGGTCCAGCCCCCGCCGCCTGGCCTGTTCAATGCTTTCCAGCACTACGATGGTGTTATCAACTGTCATACCGATGGCGAAGGCAATACCTGCCAGGGAAATAACGTTGATCGTCCGATCAAATACCAAAAGCCCTAAAAAGGCGGCAATGATACAAACAGGCATTCCCATCAACCCAATTAACGTACCGCGCAGGCTACGCAGGAATAAAAAAAGGATAAAGGTGGCCAGCAAAGCCCCTAACAGCAGGTTTTGTGAAACATTCTGAATTGATGACTCTACATAGCGGACATCATCTCCGATTAGTACCAGATCTAACCCGTTCGGGTTTAATAGATCACGCCGCATCTCTTCGACCACTTCCATCATGGCGTATTTGATATCAATTACATTTGAGCCTGGTTCGCGCTTAACGGCCATGGTCAAGGCCTGTTCATCATTCACTACAGCAACTTGGCGGACTTCATAGTGATCGAGTTTGATGGTAGCAATATCTTTTAACAGAATATCCGTACCATTGCGGTGTGCCAGGATGAGGTTTTCCAATTCCTGTTTATCTTCAAAGCGTCCAATGGTTCTGAGCAAATAACGTTTTTTGCCATCATCCAAATCACCGGCAGAGGTGTCGCTATTGCGGGCTCGTATCGCATCACGAACATCGGTCAGACTTAAACCGCGTTGGGCCAGTTTGGCGGAATCAATAAAGATCTGCATTTGCCGTTCAGCCCCGCCACGCAGCTGTACCTCGGAAACCCCTGGCACGCGTTCCATCTGCGTGCGAACATTGTCATCGATAAAGTCCGTAATCATGTCGATGTTGAGATTCAGCGGGTTCCCAGGCAAGGGTGATACCGCAAAATACATGAATGCATTTTCCGAAAAAGAGCTGCTGCGAATACTCGGCTGATCGACATTTTCCGGGTAGCTGGGCACCTGGCTTAATGCATTGGAGACTTCGATTAACGTTTCGTTGATACCCACCCCAAATGGAAAATCCAGCTCTATAACAGCTTCACCGGTTTCAGCAAATGCTTCCATACGGCGGAGATTGGGAATATTCCGCAGGTACCTTTCCTGTTCGATAAGTATTTCTTTTTCGATATCCTGCGGGGTGGCACCAGGCCATTGAGTGACTACGCTGATAGTGCGGACATCCAGATCCGGAATCATCTGGACGGGTATTAAACGTGCGGCGGCAATACCTAATACACAAACAATAAGCACAATGACGGTCAGTAGTTTGCCATTGCGAATAGGCGCTTCTAACATGCGGGATTAATTCCTTTTATTATCGTCGCGAACAATTTCTACTTCATCATTTTCCTGAAGCACCTCATTGCCCCGGACCACCACTAAATCATCTGCGGTTAAGCCATCGGTAATAATTATTCCATCCGAATCTTCTCTGCCGACTTTCACATTACGGCGATGTGCCTGGTTGTTTTCATCGACAATAAATACACTTCGTCCGCCGTCCGGATGGCGTAACACCGCATCACGGGGAACCCGATAACCTTTCCTCTCATCGCTTCCCAGATAAAGCACTGCACTGGCGGACGTACCTGGTAGCAGTGTCGCATCAGCGGAATCGATAACAATACGCACTAAAAAAGAGCGTGCCTGAGCATTACTAACGGGTACCAGAGCAGTTATTTTTCCAGAAAGTTTTTGTGAGGGCAGTGCATCAGGCAGAATTTCTACCCGTGTTTTGAGGGTGATATCGGAAAATTTTTCCTGAGGAACATTTACATCCAGTCTGACCGGTTCCAATGCAACCAATTCCAACACCTGATCACCACGGTTTACCCACTCGCCTGCTTCGGTCATTTTGCTACTGATAACTCCACTGAAGGGAGCAGGCAGTTCGTGACGTTGAAATTGCTCTTCAGCCATATTCTGCATGGCCCGAGCCGCAGCAAGTGCAGCTTGGTTCAACGCAAAATTGGATTCGCGATTCGCCAGTTCAGTGGCAGAAATGTAGTTTTCCCCGCGCAGACGTTGGGCTTCATCCACCAAACGCTGGGCTTCATCAACACTGGCTTGAGCTTCATTTGTTACAGCTTTTGCCTGCTCAAGCTGCTGTCGTGCAATCGCGGCATCCTGACGCATTAATATATCGCCTTGTTTAACCCTAGAGCCGGCGTCGACTAATACTTCTTTGACCAGGCCATCTACCCGAGGGGAAAGTAGCGCCCTACGTTCAGCCGTTAACGAACCTGATAAGGTAAGTTTTTCAGTAGATTCAGAAATTATCGGTTTACTGATGCTGACGGGCGTTGCTGCGAAACTGGAATAACTAATCAGTAAAAAATATAAACCGCACAGCAATTTGCTGGAAAAAAATGAGTTCAGCATAGTGGTTCGCATGGTTGGTGGATGCAAATAATGAACATAACCGGGTTGGATAGTTCCTGAAAAATGAGTGTTAGACTGTTTTTAATTGGTAACAAGTCTTATTGCGGTATGCCAGAATAGTAACAGACATTGATTAAGACGCTGAACAGGACCAAAACAGATATGACCTTGCGCGCAGTTTTCAAAGATTGGACGGAAAGATATTTTTCTGACGAAGAAGCCGTCATTTTACTGATAGTCCTGATTTTAGGGTTTGCTGCAATCATCTGGTTCGGCAGCATGCTGGCACCTTTTTTTACCGCTCTGATCATCGCCTTTCTGCTTCAAGGTGTTGTAAATATGCTGGTCAGGCAGCATATTCCGGAAACGATAGCCGTAGCGATAGTCTTTTTGGGATTTGTCAGTGTGATGTTGGCCCTGGCTTTTT
This sequence comes from Methylophaga sp. UBA4204, assembly GCF_002379485.1. Lineage (NCBI taxonomy): Bacteria > Pseudomonadati > Pseudomonadota > Gammaproteobacteria > Thiotrichales > Piscirickettsiaceae > Methylophaga > Methylophaga sp. UBA4204. The sequence continues at coordinate 68,689 of NZ_DFTU01000087.1, forward strand.
TGCTGATGCCACTGTTATGGAATCAGCTGGTCAATCTGGTGCTGGAAACTCCCAGAATGCTCTCCAGTGGGCAAACATGGCTGGATGAACTTCAGTCAAAGTATCCAACACTGATAACACCGGATGAAATACAAAACTGGATTTCAATGGTTGCGCGCGAACTGAGTGTTTATGGCCAACGAGCGCTCACATTATCGTTGGCTTCACTGGGCAATGTCATTGGTTTGATTGTTTATCTGGTGCTGGTGCCGATTCTGGTTTTTTTCATGCTTAAAGATCGTGAGAAACTGGTTAAGTTTATTTTATCGATGATGCCAGAAAAACGTGGTTTGATGAGTCGGATCTGGAATGAGATGGATGGTCAGATCGCTAATTATGTGCGTGGAAAGGTGGTTGAAATCATCATTGTCGGGACCGTCGCATTTGTTACCTTTGCCTGGTTTGGGTTGCCTTATTCGGCGTTATTGGCTGTTTTAGTTGGTTTCTCTGTACTCATTCCTTTTATCGGTGCCGCCGTTGCAACAATACCCGTTGCAGCTGTAGCGGGTTTTCACTTTGGGCTTACAGATGAGTTTGCTTACGTGTTAGTGGCATATGGCATTATTCAGGCTCTGGATGGTAATGTACTGGTTCCCATTCTTTTTTCTGAAGCAGTCAACCTGCATCCTGTCTCTATTATATTAGCGGTTCTGTTCTTTGGTGGGATTTGGGGATTTTGGGGTATTTTCTTTGCAATACCTTTGGCGACGCTACTGAAATCGCTGGTTACTGCCTGGCCGAGAGGCTTGAAGTCACAGATTAAAGCGGAATAACAACACCGGTTCAGTCATCATATCTCCATATTCTGTAAATGAATCTTTTCCGAGAAGAGCACTCTAGGTCAGCAGAAAACTCTTTTGCAATCTTGAAACAGCATCAGGAGATTTTGTATGGAACTTAACTTGGCACTCATCTGGTATCACTCATATCAACTGGGAATCGCTTTTCTGTTAGCGTTGCCAATAGCCTTGAACAGGGAATATAAAGCCCGAGGGGCTGGTATGCGTACCTATCCATTAGTCAGTATTGCCTGCTGCGCCTTCATGTTGGTCGCCAGAGATGTCTATGAAGGCGACGCCGCTGAAGCCAGGGTGATGTACGGCATTATCACTGGTATGGGGTTTATTGGTGGTGGTGCTATTATGAAAAATAATAGCGGGGTGAGTGGTACGGCAAGTGCAGCTGGAATCTGGTTAACAGGGGCAATTGGTCTATCCGTCGCCTATGCCCGTTATGAGATTGCCATTGTTTTAACATTAATGGGATTTCTGATCTTTCAGGTTGTTAGTTTTTTTAAACATGGAGATAAAACATAAAGCCGGGAAGGCTTCCTTGGGGGAGGGTTAACCACTAAGATAACAACCACAGTGATTAACTCAAGTTAATGCGTCATTTATCACCACCATCCAACATAAAAATCATGGGTCTTTTGCTGGAACTATAGCAAATTGATCCCTGTCAGCATATTAATGTTAGGGATGTTTTCCCTAAGCAATTTCGTTGCTCTATATTTGATTCGATGTCTGAACAGGAGGCACTATGCCTAATATGAAATTTGCATTACAGACCATTCCCGTCCTTTTCCTATTTCTATGCCAGTCTGCATTTGCAGAGAAGCATGTGGTCACAGCTATTGGCATGAAGTATGAGCCCATGGTAGTGAAAATTGCCCCAGGTGATACGGTTTATTGGGAAAATATGCCTACCCATAATGTGGAAACCATAGAAGGCCTTGTACCGGAAGGAACAGAAAAAATAAACACCCCTTTGGGCGAAAACTACCAGCATACTTTTGAAAAAGAAGGCATCTATGTGTATATCTGTACTCCTCATATTGGGGCTGGTATGGGCGGTGCAGTCATTGTTGGAGAGCCAACAAACCTGGAGGAAATAAAGGCTGCGGATGTTACCGGTGGTCTTGGCAGAGTTGTCAGAAAAACTATCTCCGAAGCCGAATCAATGTAAACGCTTCAATCAGCGTCCTACATAAAACCTCTCGTTGTTGGTAACGAGAGGTTTTTTTATGCCCCTTGATATTGAAATATTTACCCCTATCTACTGTTGATAACGTTTATCGTTATTATTTGTTAACCATTCTTAATTATTTGATAGAGGCCTGCCTATATGAAAGTGATGAATTATCTTGCCGCTGCGGCGCTCAGTTTTGGTGTTGCTACAATGGCGAAAGCGGAAACAGTTGAGCATTTCGAAGGGAAAAACGCAGAATCACTGGAGGAGGCTGTAACAAATTTTAAACTTTATAATCAACGGCTTGAGAGTTTACTCAAAAAAGACTCAATGTCAGCTGATGATGTGACCAAAGTCCATGAACTGACCTATACCCTGGAAAATGCTTTGGCGAAAATTAACGATGAGCTGGGCAAGTTAGCGGTAACACTTGAAGAAGTCCATCTGGCCTCGGAAAAATATGATGCTGATGCGGTTCGGGATCACGGTGATGCTTATATGGAGGTTATTAATACCATCAGTAAAATGGGTCAATAAGAATCGGCAAATAGGAACCGAGCTTCATAAGAGCAGTCTGAACAATTATCTTTAATTTTGATGTTCAGAGAAGACGATATGAAAGCCCATTACGCCGCTATATGTAGCTTGTTGTTATCAGGAAATGTTATTGCTGAGCATGAGAATTATCAGCAATGTATATTTGATGAATCACTGAAGGCTGAACTTGAAGTTTCTGGTCAACCGATAACAAGCTATTGCACTATGCGGTTTTTTGATACTGCGCCAACGGCATTTCAGGCGCTGGTGCTACTTGATAATCTTGAAGATATGAAACAACGCGATCCCAAGTTTAAAGCCTTTTATGACACGGTTCGCAACAGTGGCTCAAACGATATCTATACGGATAGGCAAATCGTGTTGATGTATATCGATAAACGCGAAGTTCAAAAAGACTGATTCAAAACAGCAAATCAATCAAAGCCCACTTCAACGTGGGTTTTTTTTGTAAAAAAAAGCCCGCCTAAGGCGGGCTTGTCGGTAATGGTCATACAGAAACAGCAAATCTGGGAGAAATGGCTGTTTTATTACATATTTAAAACATGTTCTGCATACCTTCTCCGTCAACGTTGAAGCCGATTAAAAGTTGTAGGTAATACCACCGTAGTAAAGACGCTCACGACCCACTAACTTACCTTCGTTACGGCTGGCCAAGTACTCTTTATCAAACAGGTTTTCAACACCGGTAAATAACGTTACACCCGTATTAGGCACGCGGTAATTTACCGTAGCGTTCCAAACGGTAAAGCTTGGAATAGTTCCTTGAAGACCGCTAACATCTTCGACGCGAGTATTCCCATCATCAACAAATTGTTTGCTGACATGCTGTACTCCGATTCTCGCATTCACACCGCTTTGATGTTCATAGCCAAGATCAATGTTTAACAGGTGTTCAGGTGCATATTGCATTCTGTTACCGTTAATTGTTGGATCTGGACCATCTTCATATTCGGCTGTCCAAAGATTGGTATACGCACCTGACAAATAGATATTATTCGTCCAGCCATAAATGTCACCGAAATCAACACGACCCGCTACTTCAATACCGGTTTGTTTGCTGTCACCGCTGTTGTCAAAGGTGTCACCAAAATCAATCAAGGTATTTTGGATATCATTGTGGAACAATGCTGTTTTAAAGCTTATTCCCTTGAAATACGTGCTACGTACACCAACCTCATACAAGGTACTTTCTTCTGGTTCTGCCCGGCCGCCATCTTCGCTAAATTCACGATCTGCTCGTGCCGGTGCGATACCTTTATGAACACCTGCAAAGACAGTTGTGTTAGCAATACCATTCCAGGCTACGCCAAAGCTGGGGAGGAACTCTGTATAGGAGAGGCTTTCACGACTTTCTTGAACGCCACCTTCAAAGAACTTTTCGCTGGTGCGAACATCTTCTACTCGGAAACCAGGAGTGAAAGACCAATTACCAACATAGGTGGTATTTTGCATGTAATAAGACAAGGCATTGGTTTTGATAAAGGCTTCTTCAACATCACCTGGGTTATTCGCTAGCGCCAAATCATAGTCTTCACGCTCAGCAACACTTTGTGACAGGATTTCCTGACGATGGACATTTTCTTCGTGATAACGCACACCAAAGATGGTGTCATGGTCAAGGCCAAACAGACTGAATGACAAATCACCTCGAGTTTCTAATCCTCGAGTGTAATACTGGCGTGGTGCATGGCGACCGGCGCATTGACTAGCATCTACGTCACCAGCCAGGACACCTTCCCCACCTTGACCCGGACAATTTCTGAATACGGAAGTAATATTGCCGTTACTATTTAGATCTCCGTCTTCATTCTCTTCAGTACTACGCAGACCATTGCGGAAGGTATCGGTGTAATAAGCTTGAGAAGTTAGCTTAAAACTATCATTCACTTCGAAAATATGTTGTAACTGAACGACATCGCGATCTTGCTCCCATTCATCATTTTCAATAGATGGGTGAGAATAAGGGTCTTGATCGTATTCAAAGGGGGTTAAATAGGCCTCAGTTGAATTGCGACGGTCACGAGTGTGAACTAACTTTAAAGCAAGGGTTTGACGGTCGGTAATATCCAGCTCGCCTTTAAAACGGTAGTCTTTAACATCAAACTCAGCATCGTCATAAACTCCGTCACCTTTGTTCTGATTGAAATCGAACATCACTCCGCCGATTTCATTCCCAAAACCAACGCTGCCATTTAACATACGATAACCTTGATTACCAAAAGCAGAAGTGACACTTCCTTCGACTTCACCATTACGAGGAACCGGGTTAGTCACAAAGTTCACCGCACCACCTAAAGTCTGAGGTCCATAAAGAATTTGACCGGCTCCTTTAATTACCTCAATACGATTAACTGCTTGAGAGGGGGTGGTGTAGTGCACAACCGGATCAGCATAGGGTGCCAGTTGTAAATGCATACCATCTTCCATAATCATTGCTTTGGCGCTACGACGCGGATTCTGCCCACGGATACCAATGTTTGTATCAAACCCCATGCTTCCGTCAGCAACAACATTGATGCCTGGTATTGTTCTCATTCTTTCCAGATTAGATATTGGGCGACGTTCTTCCAGATATTCTTCATCGATTATATCGAATGATCCGGGAACAGCTTCTAGACGATCCGGCAAGATTCCTGTAACAGTCATTTTGCCCGTATCAACAGTATCTTCCTCAGCCAGAACGGCATAAGGCATCAGCATCAGCGATGACATTATCGCGGTGCTAATAATTTTTGGTTTTAATTTCATTTCTCTCTCCTGAACGTAAAAAGCCCGTGCAGGCTAGCTCTACGCTGATGGGCTTGATATAGGAAAAACTCCCAAAACATGTTCGAGGAAAGGTTCTAACAAGGTGTTTTAAGTCGTAGCAAAGACAGCGACTCTGCAGGTGGTTTAAATCAACCACTTTTGCTGGAAAATAGTTTTAGCGATTGTTTAGTTTTATCATGAGAAAAATCGCAGTCATTTAAGGGTGTGGTTGTAATGGTTCATCCATATGGCTGTATACAAGCATTTCTAAAAGTTCTTGTTTAAAACGATTGAATTCGAAAAAAATGTTGTTTAAATACAACTAAACAGGGTTTTTTGTTCGTTTTAGTAAACAGGTTTAGGGAGTTTGCGCACGAATTTTTAGGAGAAATGCCTTTTTCTTGCCTTCTACTACACGTTCTTAACCAATCTAAAGATCGAAATGTATGGCAGCCTTTAGACATAAACCCAAATCAGCCTGGTTACTGAATAAAAATTGTCTTAGGTCAAATAACAGCACATATTTGCTTATAAATAGCGTTGTGGTGATGGTATGATCGAAATAAATTTATCAATTGGAGAGTCCAATGCGTCATTCCCGTTCAATTATTACTGCCGCCATTATCATTGCCATAGCGGTTTTTGTGGTGGCAATCGTTTCATCCTTTATTTCCGGAACCAGTGAGCATTACGATCGCCCAAGCTCTCCAAAAGAAGTACTGGAAAAAATGTCTGAAGCCGTAGAGGCCACGGATGAAACTGCTCAAATTGAAGAACCTGCCCAGACCAGTGAAGAAGTTTCTCAGGTAGCTCAACAAGAAGCGGATGCTTTGGAAAGCAATACTCAGGAAGCGGTGCTTGAAGATACAAATGAAGTGGTTGAGTCGGCCATTGAAACGGCTAAGGAAACCAGTCAGAGTGTAAGTGACCGTGCCAATCAAGCGATTGCTGCGGCAGAAAACACGGCAGCTGAGGGACGGGCTGAGGCAGAAGCAATACTGGCTGAAGTTGAAAAAGAAGCGGGTATTGCCGAAGAGCCTGCAGAGGTTGAACCTGCAACAGCGGAATCTAAAAATCATACCGTCACAGCCCAGGGATTAATTTATAACCCGCTGGTGGTGACAATTGCGCCGGGCGACAGCGTTTCCTGGACTAATATGAGCACACATGACACTCAAGCAATTGAAGGGCTGGTTCCTGAGGGCACTGAACTTTGGCACTCACCGATGAGTGAAAATTACACTCGTACTTTTACTCAGGAAGGTATCTATGTCTATAAATGCACACCGCATTTTGGTGCAGGTATGGGGGGGGCAATTATCGTAGGTGAACCCGTCAATCTGGAACAGATTAAAAATGCTGGCGCCAAGGGTGCAGCAAAACGTCTGGTCAATAAAGCGGTACAAGCTGCTGAAGCTATGTAAATAGGATTCCCCCGCGAGCTGATGATAGAAGCTCCCGGGGGATTTTTTTGTCTGTTATTTATCGCCAGCGCTGAATTTGTTCAATCATTAAAATCGTTTAATGGCCATTAATTCAGATAGTTAGTGAGGAATGCTGGTTTTTTTCTGTTGAAGACTAACACCTTTTGAATTTTTACTGTATTCTTGCACGCTTCCTGACCGGTTGTATGTAAACCATCAGGTCGCGGAGCGGTAGTTCAGTTGGTTAGAATGCTGGCCTGTCACGCCGGAGGTCGCGGGTTCGAGTCCCG
>NZ_DFTU01000087.1:75825-77853 GCF_002379485.1 Methylophaga sp. UBA4204
CCCGTCCGCTCCGCCATTTTTTTGGTAGACCTTTCCCTCATAGTTAGTGCTGCCTGGTTATCAAGTTTGTTTCAATTAATAAAGCGAAACAGGTGATACCAGGATAACCAGTGAAACTTACCATCCGACGCTCGTTTCCACGCTATAACTATCATTACCAATATAAATCTGCTCAAACTTCAGAAAAATTGTTTGTAGTAGAAATCCCCCCCCCATCAAACTAGCTGGCCACTATTATTGGCCGGAATCAGTATATCCACAGATCAACCTACCCCGGGTATGTATGAGCAAATTTCTATCTGATGATATAACGCGTTATCGATGTGATAGATGGATGGCTGACAGCATTTTATTAGGCTAATGGCTCAAATGAATTACACACGGATGCCTTTTAAGTGGCCTCAAGCAATGTCAGTTATTTGCGTCACTATAATGGATGACAATACGTTTTATATCAGCAGTATTTCAAGTCAGACAAAGAGGGTGTTTCCAAGGTGTTTATTCGTGGATGCTGCCGGGCAGCTTGCATGTCATGAGTGGTGTTATACCCCCAGTTAGCCAAATATAACTGGATAGTGGATAGCGATGGAGTGTGGATAACATCCAATAGGGTAGGCAGACGATCTTCAATAAATAAAATGGTTGTTTGAGGGTGTGATTGTTGCAAGTCGTTGAGGATTTGCGGTTTTTTCAATTTACGATCTAATCCGTAAATATGCGTCGGGATAATGTCTACCTGGTTTGCCTGAAGAATGGCCCGAACGAAACGTTCCTGCTTGGTAGTAATAATAAAAAGCTGGGACAATGGAATCTGCTGCAGCAGTTTGTCGATACCCGTATAAAGCGGGTTCATTTTTATCCAACCCGAAAAATCATTTTCAATCCAGTTATCCCTGTACTCGCCGAAGCGTTTTTTCAATTCTGTGGTATCAAGCTGATCTCGAGATAAAATAGCGTCTATTTGTCTGGAAAAGTCTGACATTAAAAGGTCGGGGTTTAATCCTTCAAATAACAGCCGACAAATTAAGATGGCTTCAAAACCGGTTTCCATAACCGGTCGGACATAGCGAAAATCAATCATGATTTGCTCAGGCAAATCTTTAGGCATGTCGTGCCAGAGTTGCGTTGCGACTTGCCAGCCAGTTATACCGGTTTCAATCGCGCTATCACAAATTACCCCGTCAAAATCCAGAGCATATAATTTATTTTCTGTCACCATCAAAGAAGACAATGCTCCGCATAGGCACCGGCTTCATTTGCGGTCCAGTCGCCTTTGGGTTTCTCTTTCATATGTACACACCACTCATCCGAGCCGACCTCGGGAGTACAGGCTGAGAGGGCTATGGTTAATGCCATCAGGCCAAGAAATCGGAAACAATAACGGATAATAGTCATTTTGAAGACTCCGGGAGGGTTAGTTAGGCTCGCGTTGATAAACGACTTTACCCTGAAACAGGGTATGGCTGACCTGATGTTGGAACAACCAGCCGCCAAACGGACTGTTTTTGCCTGCACTGATAAAAGCTGATGGCAGGCAGTCATATTGCACATCCGGGTCAATAATACAGATATCTGCACTGGCACCGGCTTTGAGCTGTCCAGCGTCAATACCCAGAATAGCTGCGGGTTGGCAGGTCAGACTGGCGATAGCCTGATGCAGGCTGATTTCATCATCTTCCACTAATTTAAGGGTAAGAGGTAGCAGGGTTTCCAGCGCTGAAAGCCCTGGCGTCGTTTCTGCAAATGGACCCAGTTTGGCATCCGCATCCAACGGTTGATGATGAGAAGAGACTGCCTGGATAACACCATCGCGCAGGCCTTGTTTTAGCTGTTCCCGATCCCGTACACCTCGTAAAGGTGGCATCACATGACTGAAACTATCGTAATTACCCAGGTCATGTTCACAAAGATGTAAGTGGTGGGCGCTGACATCGGCAGTGACAGGTAGCCCCCGATCCTGTGCTTCACGAATCAGTTTAACCGCTTTACCTGTAGATAAACTATGAAAGTGAGCGCGTACTCCGGTTT
>NZ_DFTU01000087.1:77910-79091 GCF_002379485.1 Methylophaga sp. UBA4204
GAGCGCGTACTCCGGTTTGTTCGATTAGAATCAAATCACGGCTCACGGCGATGGTTTCTGCACTTTCCGGAATACCGGATAACCCCAGCCGGGCACTGACAGTACCTTCATGTACACACCCCTGTTTCTGCAACCAGGCATCAGCTGCATTGATAAACACCGTTAAATCCAGCGTGGCGGCATATTCAAGTGCACGCCTCCAGACTACGGTATTTTTAATCTCGGTTACGCCGTTGCTGACACCGACACAGCCAGCCGCTTTTAAAGCAGCCATCTCAGCCAGTAGTTCACCATTAAGTTTTTGGGTCAATGCGCCCACCGTCAACACCATGGTACGGCCGGCTTTCTTGGCACGATCTTCTATCAATTCCACCACTGCCGGATTATCTATAACCGGATCTGTGTCAGGGGGAACGGCGAGTGTGGTGATGCCACCAGCTACCGCAGCACGTGTTTCACTTTCAATTGTTGCCGTGTGTTCCTGGCCGGGTTCACGTAGCCGTGCACTTAGATCCACAAGGCCTGGACAGACAATTTTGTTATACGCATCAATTTCAATATCGGCATCAAACCCTGCCAAATCTTCTGCTATGGCAACAATTTTTCCGTCTTCAATATAGATATTGTGATCAATATCCAGCTGGCTGGCAGGGTCAATGACGCGACCATTTAGAATACAAATCTTCATTCTTCGATCTCTGCCTGTTCTGATTGACTGGCCAGCGCCATCGACATTACCGCCATACGGATAGCTATGCCGTGGGTTACCTGCTCCAGGATGACGGATTGCGGCCCATCAGCAACCGATGATGCTATTTCTACGCCTCGATTAATGGGGCCGGGATGCATAACAATGGCATCCGGTTTGGCATATTTGAGTTTTTCTTCCGTTAGTCCGTAACAGCGGAAATATTCTCGTGCGCTGGGTAATAACGCTCCTTGCATACGTTCCAGTTGCAGGCGCAGGGTTATCACCACATCGACCCCTTCAAGGCCACTTTCCATATCGTGATAAACATGTACGCCAAGGGTCTGACTTTCTCTTGGCAATAAAGTCTGTGGACCAATAACGCGGATTTCACCAACCCCAAGTGTTGCTAAAGCCTGAATCTGCGAACGTGCCACACGCGAATGCAGAATATCGCCAATTATCGCCACGCGTAAATTGGCAAAATCCTGTG
>NZ_DFTU01000087.1:79190-84316 GCF_002379485.1 Methylophaga sp. UBA4204
CAAAATCCTGTTTGTGGCGGCGGATGGTAAACATATCCAGCATGGCTTGGGTGGGGTGAGCATGGCAACCGTCGCCAGCATTAATTACGCTGACATGTGGCGCCACATGCTGTGCAATAAACTCGGCCGCACCACTTTGATTATGGCGAACCACAAACATATCAGTGTGCATGGCTTCAAGATTATGCAGGGTGTCAAGCAGGCTTTCGCCTTTGGAGGTGGCTGATGTGTTGATATTAAAATTCATCACATCGGCTGAAAGTCTTTTGGCGGCCAGTTCGAAAGTAGAACGGGTACGTGTACTGTTTTCAAAAAACAGATTGATAATGGTTTTGCCGCGTAACAGTGGTACTTTTTTTACCTGGCGGTGGCTGATTCCGGAGAACTGTTCAGCCCGATCCATAATTTCGGTTAATAAAGGGCGTTTCAGACCTTCAATGGTCAGAAAATGTCTTAGCTGGCCGCTCTCTGTCAGTTGGTTACTCGGCATTAAGTGCTCCAGCTGCACGGATCTCCAGTTGTAAGCCATCTTTATTGCGCAATTTCAGATGTTGATTACGCGGCAAAATGACGGAGGCGCCAACAATATCCGGGCGAATCGGTAATTCGCGGCCATTTCGCTCGATCAGCACCGCTAATGTGACACTCGCAGGGCGGCCATAATCAAAAATTTCATTCAGCGCCGCGCGGGTAGTGCGGCCACTGTAAAAAATATCATCCACCAGAACCAGATGACGATTATCGACTTCAAAAGGCAGATCGGATGGAGACACTTGGGGGTGCATGCCAATACGTGTGAAATCATCACGATAATAGGCAATATTCAATGTACCCAGCGGGGCATCAAAAAAGTCTTCTCCTAGAATGTTCTGCAATGCTTTTGCTACCCAGACCCCGCCGGTATGAATCCCCACCAGCAACGGGTCTTTATCCGCAAGTTCTTCGCGTATGGTTTCAGCCATCTCTTCGAGCAGGTTCTGAATTTCTGCTGATGTTTTGGGCATTGTCATTGTTGGTCCAGCCATGATTGAAGAATAATTTGAGCCGAGAGTTTATCGACATCACTACGTTTGTCGGTCTGCATTTTACTGCGTATTCCCATTTGGTCGAGCGCTTCGAATGTGGTTAAACGCTCATCCTGCCAGACCACTGGGATATTAAAACGATTGTTCATCCGATTGCCAAATTTTCTGGCAGCAGCAGTCATTAATTGTTCGGTGCCATCCATATTCAGCGGTAAGCCCACAACGATAAGTCCGGGCTGCCATTCAGCCACTATTTTAGCGATATCATCCCAATCTGGAATCCCGTCCCGAGCCGATAAAGCAGCGATGCCTCTGGCGGTATGGGTTAAATGATGTCCAACCGCGACACCTATACTCTTCATACCAAAGTCAAAGCCGAGAATATTTTTCTCGGTACTCATGCATGACCTGTTGTATTAGACATCAGATTAATATCAATGCCCAGTAATTTTGCTGCCGCCTGCCAGCGCTCTTCAGCAGGTGTTTCATAAAGCAGTTCCGGGGTTGCCTGAACAGTAAGCCAGCTGTTATCGGCTATTTCCTGTTCCAGTTGACCGGCTTCCCAGGCAGCATATCCCAGCGTCACAATCGAATGAGGTGGGCCATTCTCGGTGCCTAATGATTCCAGGATATCGCTGGAAGTGGTTAAAAATGTTTCATCAGTAATCTTCAGCGTGTTTTTCCACTTTTCACCACCATCATGCACTACCATGCCCTGATCTTTCTGTACTGGCCCGCCAAACAAAACGGCTGTTTTAATCGCCCATTCAGAATTGTTGGTAATCTGCAGATGATTAAGCAGTTCCTGCATCATGATTCGGGTTGGACGATTAATAATCAGCCCCATCGCGCCTTCTTCGTCGTGTTCACACAAATAAATTACCGAATGATAGAAAAAACTGTCTATCAGCGTGGGCATGGCGATGAGAAAATGATGTTTAAGTGAGTAAGACATAAATTAAAAGAAAGTGAATCCTACCTGGAATAAACGCTCTACCTCTTTGATATAACGTTTATTGGTTAAAAACAGAATCACATGATCTTCTGCTTCAACCAAGGTATTGCGATGCGCAATAATCACTTCCTCCCCACGAACAATTGCCCCGATAGAAGTGCCTGGTGGCAAGTCAATTTCATCAATGCGTCGTCCCACCACCATCGATGAGCTTTTATCGCCATGAGCAATGGCCTCCAAAGCTTCAGCAGCCCCACGACGCAATGAATGCACCGCCACAATATCACCACGACGAATATGCGCCAGCAAACTGCCGATAGTGGCTTGTTGCGGGGACAGGGCGATATCGATGGTACCGCTTTCTACCAGATCCACATAAGCAGCACGATTAATCAGCGACAGCACTTTGCGAGCCCCCAGACGCTTGGCCAGCATGGCTGAAAGGATATTCGCCTCGTCATCATTGGTCAGGGCACAGAACAAATCCACATTGTCGATTTCTTCTTCGCGGAGCAATTCTTCATTGGCCACATCGCCAAGCAGAACGATACTTTTTGATAACTCTTCTGATAAATAATCGGCTCGGGCACTATTGGCTTCGATGATTTTGATTTGATAATCATGCTCCAGCGCTCGGGCCAATCTTATTCCGATATTGCCACCGCCGGCCAACATAATCCTTTTATAAGGTTTTTCCAGCCGCCGCAATTCAGCCATCACCGAGCGGATATCTTTGCTGGCTGCGATAAAAAAAACTTCATCATCTGCTTCGATAACCGTTTCAGCTTCCGGCAGAATAGCTTTACCATTACGAAAAATAGCGGCGACCCGGGTTTCGGTTTTGGGAATATGTTTACGTAATTCGCGTAGGGGATTACCCACTAATGGCCCGCCATGGAAAGCTCTCACCGCTACCAGCTGAACCAGTCCATCGGCAAAATCCAGCACCTGTAAGGCATTCGGGTGGCTGATTAATCTTTCAATATAATCAGTCACCAGTTGTTCAGGGCTGATTAATACATCAATGGCAATGGCTTCGTTACTGAATAATTCAGGTTTGGTGAGGTATTCCGGCGTACGGATCCGGGCAATTTTGGTGGGTGTGTTATACAGCGTATGACAAATCTGGCAGGCCACCATATTGGTTTCGTCACTATTAGTGACTGCCAGCACCAAATCGGCATCTGCTGCACCAGCCCGTTCCAGCACATCAGGATGTGAGGCAAGTCCCTGTACCGTTCGAATATCGTAATGATCCTGAAGTTTATGAAGGCTATTGGCATCGGTATCGACCAGGGTAATGTCGTCATCTTCCCGAGCAAGGGTGGCAGCAACTGAAGCGCCAACCTGTCCGGCACCGAGGATCAGAATCTTCATTACAAACCCTTATACTTGTTTACTATCAATGCCTAGTGCTCGAAGTTTTCGGTAAAGATGGGTGCGTTCCATGCCAGCTAATTTAGCGGCTTTTCCCACATTGCCATCGGTTTCCTGCAGTTTTTGCAGCAGATATATTCGTTCAAACTGTTCGCGTGCTTCGCGTAAAGGCTGGTCAAAATTGATACCGGTGACATCATCCGCTTGAGGTGGCTGCTCTGACTGCAGTGCGGTTTCCACATCATCGACGTCAATATCATCGGAATCACCCAAAACCAGCAATCGCTGGATAACGTTTTTCAGTTCGAGCACATTGCCCGGCCAGGCATAATTGCGGAGACGATTTTGTGCGGCGACAGTAAAACGACGATAAGGCAGATCGGCCTGGGTGGTTTGCTGATCGACAAAAAAGTGTACCAGTTCGGGAATGTCCTCAACGTGATCACGTAAAGCAGGTAGTTGCAAAGTGATGGTATTGAGCTGATAAAACAAACCTTCACTGAAGTCGCCGCGGGCGATGAATTTATCAAGGCCCAACTGGGTAGCACAGATCAACTGACACTCTTTTAATCTGCCGCTTTCCAGTAAATGCTGCAGCAAGGCCTGAGCTTCATCACTGAGTAAGGCGACATCATTGATATACAGCGTATTGTTTTTGGCCAGTGAAATTAGTTTGTGACTGTCTGGTGGAAAACTTTCCGGACTAACCTCAATAAATTTGCCATTGTTGTACAGGCCCAGTCTATGCAGATAATAAGCAAAACAGTGTTTACCAGTACCGCCTTCGCCAATCAGCAGAATAGGCATTTCGTGTCCGGCAATGCGTTCAGCCTGTTCACGAAGCTGAGTCATTTTGGCACTTTTACCGACGGGTTCTAATGCAAACTCATGACGCTGGGCGGCCTGTTTTGCTCGATTTTCAATGGCTAATTCAACCGCACGAAGCAGTTTGGCCATGGATAATGGTTTTTCAATAAAATCGCTGGCACCTGAGCGGGTGGCTTCGACAGCGGTTTCAATGGTGCCATGCCCGGACATCATGACAATAGTGACGCCAGTGTTCTGTTGTTTGAATTCCTTAAGCAGTGTAATTCCGTCAACATCGGGCATCCAGATATCCAGCAAGACCAGTTGAGGCTGTTTCTGGGTAAAGACAAGACGCGCTTCTTCACCATTGCTTGCGGTGATTACCCGGTAGGCTTCGTCTTCAAGAATATCTTTAATGAGTTCACGAATATCGGGCTCATCATCGACAACTAAAATCAGTGGTTTTTCGTTGCTCACGCCTAGTCTTCCTCCAGTGGTAGCCGGATTATTATACCTGCTCCTTCGGGGTTAAGGTTTTCTGCCCAGACATCCCCGCCATGTTCTTCAATGATTTTTTTGACAATCGCCAGTCCCAGCCCGGTTCCTTTGGTTTTGGTGGTTGCATAAGGCTCAAACAATTTGTCCACCATGTTTTGTGGAAGCCCCGGTCCCTGATCATTGAAAGTGATTTCCAGCCATGGCATATGCTGCTGCACAATAATGTGGTAACTAATGGCTATATCTACAGGTTTACCGGCTTCTTCACTGGCTTCAATGGCATTTTTTAACAGATTATGAAATACCTGCCGCATGCGGTTTTTATCAAGTTTTATACGAATGTCTGTTGGACTGTTCAATAAAATAAATTGATGGTTGGAATGACTCTGGTAAAGGGTTAGTACTTCCCTTAGCAATTCACCAATTGACACCGTTTCAAACTGTAACCCCGGGCTGCGGGCATC
>NZ_DFTU01000087.1:84366-88484 GCF_002379485.1 Methylophaga sp. UBA4204
CACCGTTTCAAACTGTAAACCCGGGCTGCGGGCATAGTCGGAAAATTCATTGACCATATCTTTCATGGCCTCAACCTGCCGCACGATAGTATCAGTGAGCTTCTGTAAAGTCTCGGTTTGATCCGGTGGCACCAATGACGCGTATTTATGTTGTAAACGTTCAGCAGATAACTGAATGGGAGTAAGTGGATTTTTAATTTCATGTGCCAGGCGTCTGGCAACTTCGCCCCAGGCGGCATTTCGCTGTGCCTGTAACAGGGCTGTGATGTCATCAAATACAATCACCCAGCCGGTTTGACCGGGCAGGGGGGTACCATGACACATTAAGGTTTGACGACCTTTGGTTTGCTGCAGCTCTATCTGTTGTTGCCAGGCGACGGACTTGAAGGTGTAATTTTGAATCAGTAAGGCAAAGCTATGCAGATTGTCATTAAGCTTGGCCAGAGCATCTAAAGAGCTTTCCAGTCTTTGCTGTAAATTGACGCCCAGGATCTGACTGCTGGCCAAATTGGCGGTGCGTAGGTACAGATCATTATCAATGGTAATAACCCCGCTTGATAGGCTGCCCAATACAGTGGTCAGATAACTGGTCTGTTGTTCCAGTAAGCGATGGCTTCTGTCTGAGGCATTTCTGGCTTGTGTCAGGCGTTGGGTCATCTGGTTGAAAGAGCGTACCAGAAAACCGATTTCATCATGACCTGAGGCGGTAAGTTGCATATTGTAATTCCCTGAGGCAACAGCCTGAGTCCCTTCTGCCAGTTCCTGCAAGGGTTGAACCATACGTCGAGAGATCCATACCGCAAACCAGATTGAGGCGAGCATGGTCAGGAAAACTATCAGGCTCAACGTCAAGGTAAATATGGTCACTAACGGTTTGCGTAAATAGCTCAGCTCTTTATAGTCGGTATAGGCATCCTGAACATTTTTGCCCAATGAACTCAAATGGTCATTGACCGGAAAAGCCACATGTAAATAGCGTTCTTCGGCGAGAATGGATTTTCGTGGCAACATTACCGCTGCACGTAATTGCAGTTCATCATTAGCTGCCGGATCCAGACCTATATAGTCTTCACCTTGTTGCAGACGACGTACGATAGATTCATCAGGCGCATTGGGGATAATAATGGCCGGATTTTCAATGCTGGAGACTACCAGTCGACCTTGCATATTCCAGATACTGATTTCCAGTGCACCACTTAGTTGCACCAGTTCTCGCAGGCTATTGGTGAGTCGTGCGTCCGGTAGTTCTGATAATACACCGGCCATCATTCGTGTCTGACGGAGTAAGGTACGCATACGAATACCAAATGCGCTACGACTCAGTTCCAGTGAGTCCTCCAAAGCCTGTTCGACTTTTACATCAAACCAGCTATTGATGCCACGTTGCAGAAAATGTACGGAGAACCCGTAAACAATACTGGTAGACCCAACGATCAGCAGCACAAACAAGCTGACCAGTTTCAGTGTGAGGCGGGAGCCAGGCGCTTTGCGTTTGAAGTCACGGTAAAGTCGATATAACCCCCGGGCCAGGATCCCGGCCAGTAACAGCAGGCAGACTAGCCCCAGGCCAAAAATATAAAGAAATAAATCACTGAGACGAGAGGTGTCCTGGGTAGCCGCACTGAGCATGTAGGCCAATATTAATAATAATAAAGCCAGTGAAAAATACGGTGCAGTTCCCGAGCTGAGACCTCTTATTAATTGGAAGGCCATGCCACCTCATACCAATCGCTGGCTAAATCCCATTTATTTGACAGAAACGCTCCAGGCCGCATAGGCGAAGGCAGCGCGTTTAAATCAATCTGACTGCGAACTCTTAGAGTCAGGTCACTGGTATCTAGCGTATGTTGTGGTGGCAGACTGAAATCTTTAATCTCTCCCATGGCGCTTAATGCACTTTCCATGGTCGTAAAATTGCGATGCGTTTTGGTGTCCATGGAATGTAAGAGATATTGCTGAGACAAGTCGTGATAACGCAATACATAGCGTATTTCATTGGACCAGATATTACTCTGCCATTGCCACCATTCTCCCAGTACCGGATAACTTCTGATTAGCTGGATTTCCTGTACAAAGGTAATTGGCACTCCATTATAGAGGGCTTCTTTAACCCGGGCATTTAACGGGTAGCTGATAGAAGCATTCAATAGATAACCGTTGCCTGCCGGAGAGGTGCGTGCCTGTTCTATGTAAAATGTCTCAGCCTGTACGGTTTGCACAGAGACAAACAGCAACAAAAAAAACGCCAGAAGACGTTTAACGGTGACGTAGGCAGGCATAATAGAAACCATCCAGATGGTTATCTCCCGGTAGCAATTGATAGCCGAAGCTTACTCTTCGAGCTGGAGCCCGGGATGGAAGCTGCTCCATTGCCTCGGGCTGGCGTTGCAAAAATGCTTCTATCTGTAGTTCATTTTCCTGCTTCAAAGCAGAACAAGTGGTGTAAATTAACAAGCCATCCGGTTTCAGTAATGGCCATAAATTATCCAGCAATGCTTGCTGCTGTCTGACCAACTGTTCGATATCTTCTGCTTTTCGAAGCAGTTTTATATCCGGATGCCGTCTGATAACACCACTGCCAGTACATGGCGCATCAATCAATATACGGTCAAATTGTTCACCATTCCACCAGTTTTGTGGATTGCTGGCATCCGCTGCGAGACAATTTGCCGATAAATTCAATCGTGACAGATTTTCCTCAACCTGCTTGAGCCGCTCCTGACTGATATCCACAGCGATAACTTCATTATTTGGAAATCTTTCCAGAATATGACAGGTTTTTCCACCCGGTGCCGAACAGGCATCGAGAATGCGCTGGTTTGGTTGTAAATCAAGTAAATCAACTACTTGTTGCGCGGCACCATCCTGCACAGAAACCGCACCTTCTACAAAACCTGGCAAAGCAAATACATCACAGGCTTGTTGCAGCAAGATCCCTTGAGGACAGTTTTCAATCGCGATGCCAGGAATGGTGGCTTTTTCTAATAACTCCAGATATTCCGACTGGGAATATTCCCGGCTGTTAACCCGAAGCATCATCGGCGGTTGCTGATTGTTGGCCGACAAAATGTCTTGCCACAAATCTGGCCAGTCAGCCTGATATTTTTCAATCAGCCAGGCTGGATGAGCATATTCCGTCACTGTTTGTTCAGCCAGGGTTTCTTCCAATGTTTTCTGCTGGCGCTGATAATTTCGCAGACAGGCATTGATTAATCCGCTTGCCCATTGTTTGTTCAAGCGTTTACTGGCGTTAACCGTTTCTGACAGGGCGGCATGATCAGGTATGCGTAACGAGCGAAGCTGATATATACCCACCAGAAGCAAAGCCTGAACATCAGCATCTTTCGTTTTTAACGGTTTGGAAAGTAATTGCTGAAGGATGCTTTCAAGAGCAAAAAACCAACGGATTACACCATAGGTTAATTGCTGAAACAGGGGGCGTTGAGTTTCATCCAGTCGTTTACTGATATCTACAAAAGCGGTGTTTAATGATTGGCCTTGTATTACCCTCTGTATGACTAAAGCGGCGGCACTGCGTGGGCATAATAAATTACTTTTAGCCAAAATAGTCGCCTGCTTTTAAGGGATGCGCATTCAGAAAGTCATTGGTTGGCACGGCCTTTTTACCAGGTGCCTGGAGCGATAATAAGCGAATGACGCCATCCCCGGTTGCAACATCAATTCCCTGACGGTCTGCCTGGATAATGGTACCTGGTTTCATAGCATGGTTTTGTGAATCAACAACGGATGCCTGCCAGATCCGCAGCATTTTGTTTTGCCAGAGGGTTTGGGCAACCGGCCAGGAATTAAACGCGCGGATTTGCCTATCAATTTGCTGTGCTGATTGTGACCAGTCAATATTAGCTTCAGCTTTCAAGAGTTTAGAGGCATAGCAGCTTTCTCTGTCGTCTTGTGGAATAGCCTGAGATTGTAATTCCTCAAAGTTATTCAATGTTTCCAGCAGGGTGTTGGCACCCAGCAATGCCAGTTTGTCATGCAGTTGTTCGCCAGTATCATTTGCTTCTACGGCTATTTCTGCACGTTTGATAACCGGTCCGGTATCCAGTCCGGCTTCCATTTGCATAATACAAACACCGGTTTGTTTATCCCCAGCCAGG
>NZ_DFTU01000087.1:88633-91725 GCF_002379485.1 Methylophaga sp. UBA4204
TATCCCCAGCCAGGATGGCACGTTGAATCGGAGCGGCACCACGCCAGCGTGGTAACAGGGAGGCATGAACATTAATGCAGCCCAGTCGGGGAGTGTCCAAAACACTTTGTGGTAACAATAACCCATAGGCTACTACAATCATTAAGTCTGCCTGATAACTGGCAAGGGTAGCTCGATCGGCTTCAGCTTTGAAATTGAGTGGTTGTTCAACCGGGATATGGTGTTGTAAAGCAAGTTGCTTAACCGGGCTGGCAGTCAGTTTCCGACCTCTGCCAGCCGGACGATCCGGTTGTGAATAGACGGCGCAAATTTCATGTTCCGTTGTCAGTAGAGCCGCCAGCGTGGTTGCTGCAAAGTCCGGAGTGCCGGCAAAAATGATGCGCATGGATGTCCTTATAATTTTTGTTTCTGGTGTTTCTCCAGCCGTTTTTTGATGCGTTGACGTTTGAGATTACTAAGATAATCAACAAACAGTTTGCCTTCCAGATGATCGATTTCATGCTGAATACAGGTTGCCAGAATACCATCGGCATCCATTTCAAACGGTTCGCCTTGCAGATTCAATGCACGGACGCGGATCGTGTCAGCGCGGGTAACTGTTTCATAAGCTTCCGGTACCGAAAGACAGCCCTCTTCAAATTCACGTTCGCCTTCGGTTTCAATTAACTCGGGGTTAATCAAAAACAGCGGGCTGGTTTTATCTTCAGAAACATCGATAACAATTAACCGTTTCTGTTGATTAACCTGAGTGGCAGCAAGGCCAATGCCCGGAGCATCGTACATGGTTTCCAGCATATCATTTGCCAGCTGGCGGATTTCATCCGTTACCTTTTCAATAGGCTTCGCTTTCAGACGTAGCCTGGGATCGGGGAAGTGCAATATATTCAGTTGAGCCATTTCAGTACCTGCTATAAATCATTTCACCAGCAGTCAGTTATTTCAAACTTGAGTAATATGCTGCGAGGTTGGCGATATCTTCGTCTGACAAGTTATTCGCCTGCATCTGCATGATAGCGGCCATACCACCCTGGCGTTGCTTATCACGATAAGCTTTAAGCGCTGACACTAAATACTCAGCATTCTGTCCAGCGAGATTCGGATAAACTGGCATAATTGCGATGCCTTCAGCACCATGACAGGTTGAACAGACGGCGGACTTTGCCTTTCCGGCAGCAATATCGCCTTCAGCAATAGCCAGGGAATTCATCATAACGGCAGCAATGCCGATAATAAAACACAACGTTAATTTCATGCTGTTCTCCGTCAAGTAAGTTGGTATTGCCAGACTGAAAAAGTTTAACCAGTCGAGATATCGACACATTATAAACCAAGTTTGTTGCTGGATTACTTGATTAGTGTAATCGCTTATTAGACACTATGAGCCGTTGCTGTCTGTCCAGGGATAATGGCTGCCCTGTAGCGTCCATGAGGATTTTATGATGATACGTCACATCTGTTTAGGTTTCTTCGCCCTGTTGATGAGTGCTTCAGTGCTTGCAAATGAGGTGGCCCTTAATCCTGATCATCCGGATCGTTATGTGGTCGTTAAAGGCGATACACTTTGGGATATATCAGCCAAATTTCTGCAATACCCCTGGCACTGGCCTGAAATCTGGCAGGTAAATCCTCAGGTTGAAAACCCTCATCTTATCTATCCTGGCGATGAATTAACGCTGGTATATCGTGATGGTCGGCCAGTACTCAAGCTAAGCCGTGGACAGCAGACTTACAAACTTTCACCAGAAATGCGTGAAATTCGAATGGATGAAGCCATCCATACCATTCCTTTATCAATTATCCGACCTTTTCTGACGAAACCTCGAGTAGTCGGTGCTGAAGTTCTTGACGCTGCCCCCTATGTTGTTGCCACTTCTGATGAAAGATTATTGTCTGGAGCCGGCGATATTGTTTATGCCAAAGGTATTATTGATCCTGAGCAAAATGAATTTAATGTGTTCCGTGGCGGTAAGATTTATTTTGATCCCAATACCGGCGAAGAGCTCGGCGTTGAAGCTATATATACAGGCGATGCTGTGGTGAAAGAGCCCGGAGAGGTTTCCACGCTGGGGTTAACCTATACCAATCGTGAAGTGATGGTGGGAGATAGGTTGTTGCCTGTGGAAGAAGAGGATTTTGAACTTAACTTCATTCCCCGTGCGCCATCACAACCAATGGATGGCATGATTATTTCGGTATTTGACGGTGTATCGCAGGTGGGTCAGTATCAGATCATTGTGCTAAATCTCGGTACACTTGATGGTCTGGAAAGTGGCCATGTTCTTTCCGTATATAAAGCGGGTAAAACCATACGTGATGCCGTCAGCGAAGATCGTAAAGCGATGGTGACACTGCCTGATGTGCACGCCGGGGAGGCTTTGGTATTCAAGCTTTATGAAAAGGTAAGTTATGCGATTGTGATGAAAGCAACTACCTCCATGCACCTTTTTGACAAGGTGCGTTCTGCAGAATAAAGGAAACAGTTTGCATAGATTTTCTGCTTCGCAACTGTCTCTGGCATGTCAGCTGGCTCTGCAACGTATTCCCGGTGTAGGGCCAGCCACTTTTAACAAACTGCTACAGCAAGTTCATCAACCAGCTGATATTTTTCAAGCGCCAAGCTTATTAAAAGATGTTGATCCAAAAATTGTCTCGGCGCTACAAACGCCAGATTGGGAGCAGGTTGAGCGAGATTTGGAATGGCTATCAGCTGATAATCGCCATGTCATCGATCAACAACATCATCTTTATCCAGAGTTGCTTCAACAAATACCTGATCCTCCGGCTTTATTGTATGTTCAGGGGGATATCAATCTGCTTAACAACTGGCAGTTGGCGATTGTGGGTAGTCGTAACCCGACCGCTTCAGGCAGCGACACAGCATTTGAATTCGCGCGATACCTGGCTCAGGGCGATATTGTCATTACCAGTGGTGTGGCCACGGGTATTGATGCTGCCGCTCATAAAGGCGCTCTGGCAGCATCTGGCAAAACAATCGCGGTGATTGGTACCGGTTTGGATCGAGTGTATCCAGCATCACACAGAAATTTGGCACATCACATCGCCGAAGGGGGGGCGATTGTTTCTGAATTTCC
>NZ_DFTU01000087.1:91829-93263 GCF_002379485.1 Methylophaga sp. UBA4204
CCAAAGCGGAAAACTTTCCTCGCCGTAACCGTATTATAAGTGGTTTGAGCCTTGGCACTTTGGTCGTGGAGGCGGCAGTGAAAAGTGGCTCATTGATTACGGCCAGAATGGCTATGGAACAGAGTCGTGAAGTGTTTGCTATTCCTGGATCAATTCATAATCCATTATCCCGGGGCTGTCATCAGTTGATACGTGAGGGAGCAAAGCTGGTGGAAACGGCAAATGACATTATTGAAGAACTGGGGGCCATTGCCGGGGTTGTTCCGCAAGCTTTGGAGAAACCGACCTCATTAGAGCAAGCATCGGTGCAAGCAGAATTGGATAATGATTACCAGTTATTGTTTGAGTTTTTGGGTTATGACCCGATCCATATCGATATACTTATTGACAAAAGCGGATTGACGGCTGATGCCGTTTCATCCATGCTGTTATTACTGGAGCTGCAAGGTCAGGTTGCTTCACTGCCTGGAGGACGTTACGTTCGAAACGGAACCTGATCACGCCCACAACAGAGAAGCCGATGAAAGAAAATGTAATTGATGTGTTGCTCTATCTGTTCGAAAACTATATCGATACAGAAAATAGCAGTCAGCCTGATAAAGATGTCCTGGAGCTTGAATTAGAACAGGTCGGCTTTCAGGAAATGGAAATACACAAAGCACTTGATTGGCTAGACAATATGACGGTAGTGGCTCCGCAGACAGACAATCCCAATACACATATTCGTGTTTTCAGTGAGAGTGAAATAGAGCGTCTCGATATTCATTGTCGAGGCTATTTACTGTTTTTGGAACAGGTCGGTGTTTTGGATGTCGAAACTCGCGAAGTTGTTATTGAACGTGTATTGGCATTAGACAGCGAAGAAATTGATTTGGAACAGCTCAAGTGGGTCGTACTCATGGTGCTGTTTTATCAACCGGGCCGAGAAGTTGCTTATGCCTGGATGGAAGATCTGGTGTTTGAAGATTTGGAGGCGGTTATTCACTAAATCTGACCGCTCTTATTCTCCTTAATACTGCCCGTTTTACACGGGCAGTGTTATTTAGAGCGTCTATTTTTGGTACAGGATTATATGGGAAAAAAACTCGTTATTGTTGAGTCTCCGGCCAAGGCCAAGACCATCAAAAAGTATCTGGGCAAAGATGTAGAAGTCTTGGCATCTTATGGTCATGTGAGAGATTTACAGCCCAAAGAAGGAGCCGTCGATCCGTCAAATGATTTTGCGATGAAATATCAAGTGATTGATCGCAACAGCAAACATGTCGAGGCGATTGCCAAGGCCATGAAAAAAGCTGACACGCTCTATCTGGCAACGGATCCGGATCGTGAAGGAGAAGCAATCTCCTGGCATCTGTATGAGTTATTGAAAAAGAAGGGTGTGTTAAAAGATAAAGAAACCTTCCGTGTTGTTTTCCATGAGATCACCAAACAGGC
>NZ_DFTU01000087.1:93441-94326 GCF_002379485.1 Methylophaga sp. UBA4204
GGCCGGGTACAAAGTCCTGCGTTACGGATGATTGTCGAGCGTGAGCTGGAAATTGAAGCTTTCAAAGCTCAGGAATACTGGACCATTGAAGCAGATGCCACCGCTGAGAAAACCCCGTTTCAGGCGAAGTTAACCCACTATAAAAATGAGAAGCTGAGCCAGTTCAGCATCGGTCATACCGAGCAAGCTGAGGATGTCGTTTCGACATTAACAAAAGCGGCTGAAGGTAAACTGCTAGTTACCCACGTTGAGAAAAAACAACGCAAGCGTAATCCTGCAGCACCATTTACTACCTCTACCTTGCAACAGGAAGCCTCCCGTAAGCTGGGGTTTGGCGCTCAGCGCACGATGAGTGTGGCACAGCAATTATACGAGGGTGTTGATACCGGTGAGGGTGCAGAAGGTTTAATCACCTACATGCGTACTGACTCGGTGTCGCTGGCGGCAGAAGCGATTGAAGAAATTCGCATGTTTATCGGTCAGCGCTATGGGGCGAAATCGGTACCAGGCAAACCGCAGGAATACAAAACCAAATCCAAAAATGCCCAGGAAGCGCATGAGGCAATAAGACCAACCTCAGTTTTACGCACGCCGGATGAAATGAAAGCATATTTATCCGTCGATCAACACAAACTTTATAACCTGATATGGCAGCGTACATTAGCCAGTCAGATGATCCACGCGACTTTGAATACCGTTGCCGTGGATCTGGGCTGTGGTAAGGGCAATACCTTCCGCGCCAATGGTTCTACCGTGGTAAACCCGGGTTTCATGAGTGTTTATCTGGAAGGGAAGGATGATACCAAGGGTGACAAAGATGAAAACATCCTGCCGCCGATGGAAGTCGTAGAGGTTGTTGATCTAGTCGCCATTCGCCCTGAACAG
>NZ_DFTU01000087.1:94394-104364 GCF_002379485.1 Methylophaga sp. UBA4204
TCGCCATTCGCCCTGAACAGCACTTTACCGAGCCACCACCAAGATACAGTGAGGCCAGTCTGGTCAGAAGTCTGGAAGAACATGATATTGGTCGTCCTTCGACCTATGCCAGCATCATCTCTACATTATTGCAGCGTGAATATGTTGAGTTGATTAACAAACGTTTTCACCCCACCGATGTGGGACGTGTTGTCGGCAAGTTTCTGGTTCAGCATTTTACCCGTTATGTGGACTATGACTTTACTGCCAAATTGGAAGATGATCTGGATGCGGTGTCGCGGGGTGAAGCCGAGTGGATTCCTTTATTGCGCAATTTCTGGGGACCATTTAAAGAGCAGGTCGAAACCAAGGATAAAGAAGTCCAGCGTAGCGATGTCACTCAGGAACTGCTGGATGAAGATTGTCCTAAATGTGGTAAAAAACTATCCAGCAGGTTAGGCCGCAGTGGCCGGTTTATCGGCTGTACCGGTTATCCGGAATGCGATTACACCCGCAATATTGATGGTGAAGAAACCACCGCGAGTGAGCCGGAAGTGGTTGAAGGGCGTAAATGCCCGAAATGTGAATCGGATTTGTGGGTACGTACAGGTAAATACGGTAAATTTATCGGCTGTAGCAGTTACCCGAAATGCAAACACATTGAATCACTGGAGCAGCCTGAAAATACTGGCGTTGAATGCCCCAAATGTAATAAGGGCGAAATCCTGACGCGCAAGTCACGCCGAGGCAAAGTGTTTTATTCTTGCTCGGAATATCCGACCTGCGACTATGCATTATGGAACGAACCGATCAAAGAAGCCTGTCCAAATTGTCAGTGGCCGATATTGACCATTAAGACAACCAAGAGCAAAGGCACCGAAAAAGTCTGTCCGCAGAAGGATTGTGGCTTTAGTGAGAAAGTGGAAAGCGCTTAACAATAAAAAGGGACGCGAAAACGTCCCTTTTTTAATTCACCAAAGTGGAATTTTACTTTTTCCGATCCGAATGACCTAAATCCTGCTCAGGGGCAATTATGTCGCGGACCCGCTGCTTTAACTCAGTAATTTCCGGGAAACGGCCTTCCTGTTTTCTAGACCAGGCCAACTGATTGTCTGCTGTAACCTCAAAAGTACCGCCGGTACTCGGTTTAAGTGTTAATTCTGCAATCTCTCCATCAAAGGTGCTGAGCAACTCCTGCGCCATCCAGGCCGCACGGAGCATCCATCGACATTGGGTACAGTAAACAATGGTAACGCTATGCATTAGTCTGCTTTAATGTCGTCAAACACCGTATTGGCGGATTGCATTGCCAATTCAGGAGTGTCTGCCAGAACATTAAAGTGGCCCATCTTGCGTCCAGCACGGGCTTCTCTCTTGCCATACAAATGCAGTTTAATATCTGGTTTATTGAGTAGCTTATCCCAGCCAGGTTGACTGTTTCCCCATACATCACCCAGTAGATTAATCATCACCACAGGGGATATTAATTTGGAACTTCCAGCGGGTAAACCGCATAACATGCGTACCTGTTGTTCAAATTGCGATGTTCTGCAGGCATCCAGTGTGTAATGACCCGAATTATGCGGACGAGGGGCAATTTCATTGGCAATGATTTCGCCTTGCTTGGAAACGAAAAACTCAACCGCCATAGTGCCAACGTAATCAAGTCCATCAGCAATTTTACTGGCCATTTCAATAGCAGCAAGTTGCTGTGTTTCAGCGGCAGCGCTAGGCACAGTGGTTGAATGTAAAATTCCGTTGATGTGGACATTTTCTGCGACCGGGAAAGCGGTGATCTGACTATCTTCGCCACGCGCCAGAACAACCGAAATCTCGCGCTCCAAATCGATTCGCTGTTCCAGTACACATTCTTTTTGGCCTAAAGCTTCAAATGCTTCATAAGCAGCCTGTAAATCCTCACAAACAATCTGACCTTTTCCGTCATAGCCGAAGGTGGCAACTTTAAGAATGGCCGGGAATTTAATCTGAGTGCTGATATCAGCAAAATCATCCCGATGGGTTATGCGGACAAACGGCACGGTGGCAATGCCTTGCGCACGAATGAAGTTTTTCTCTATGTTACGGTTTTGCGTGCTGGCCAGAGCAGATGAGGAGGGATGCACAACGGTACGTTTTTCGAGAAAGGCCAGGGTGCTGGCGGGAATATTCTCAAACTCGGTAGTGATTGCTGCACAATGCTGAGCCAGCTCGGTCAAGGCTGCTTCATCTGTGTAAGCGGCACAGATATGCTGATCAGCGATAATTCCGGCAGGACTGTTTTTGTCTGGATCCAGCACAATAACCTTGTAGCCCATCGTCTGGGCCGCGGTGGTAAACATGCGGCCCAACTGACCGCCGCCAAGCATTCCTAATGTGGCACCTGGTAAAATCATCTACATCCTCAGTTCTAAGCTAATGGGGGAAGTGTCATATCCAGCACGGCCTGATGCTGATTTTTGCGGAACTGTTCCAGTTTTGCTGCCAGTTTTGTGTCATGAATTGCCAGTTGGGCAATAGCAAACAAAGCAGCATTTGCAGCGCCAGCTTCACCAATGGCAAAGGTAGCAACCGGAATACCTTTAGGCATTTGTACAATGGATAAAAGAGAGTCCTGGCCTTTGAGGTAACGCGAAGGAACCGGAACACCGAGTACCGGGACTAATGTGTTCGCCGCGAGCATACCTGGCAAATGGGCGGCCCCACCAGCTCCCGCGATGATACAGCTTAACCCTTTACTTTTAGCCGTTTTAGCGTATTCGGTAAGTAGATCCGGGGTTCGGTGAGCAGATACAACCTGAGTTTCGTAGGCAACGCCAAAAGCTTCAAGTTGTTCAACGGCTTTTTGCATGACTGGCCAGTCACTATTACTGCCCATCACTACGCCTACCAGTGGTTTGTCCATTGTTAGTCCGATTGTTTGTCAGAAAAGCAGTGCATTTTAGCTATTTTATTGAAAATAGGAAAATTTACTGCTGTTGGTTGTTGTCAAAAAAATGCAGCTAGAATTGAATGGTACCGGATCAATCGTTATACTAGGTGATCCTTTCTGCCGTGTTTTTGTGCGACGCTCCTCAGTTTAGACATAGCTGTGCCGGTTTAACTACCGGAGTGGAGCTGCGACGGCGCTAACAAACGATGAAGGTATGTGACGTGAGTCAGCCAACAGAACTAACACAAGGTCTTTACAGACCTGAATTTGAGCGCGATAACTGCGGATTCGGACTTATTGCTCAGATGGATGGTAAACCCAGTCACTGGCTTGTTAAGACAGCCATTGAAGCACTGGGTAACCTGACCCATCGTGGTGCAATCGGTGCGGATGGCAAAACCGGCGACGGTTGTGGTTTATTGCTAAAAAAACCTGACAGCTTTTTTAAAGCTATTGCCGAAGAGCTTGGCTTTTCGCTGGCACAGCGCTATGCAGTGGGTATGGTATTTCTGTCACAGGACGACACTAAAGCACAGTTAGCGCAGGACGCAGTTACCGCAAAGCTCATCGAACAAGGCCTGCAAATCGCTGGCTGGCGTGAAGTACCCGTTGAGCCTGAAGCAGCATGTGGTCAGGAAGCCTTGCGGCTGCTACCGAAGATGCGCCATGTATTTGTTAATGCTGGCGAGTCTATGGATGATGCGGCATTTGAACGCAATCTCTATATCGCGCGCCGTAAAGCTGAAAAAGCCATTACAGACGATAAAGATTTCTACATTCCAAGCCTGTCATCACAAGTGGTGTCTTATAAAGGCCTGGTAATGCCTTCATATTTGCCAGTGTTTTATAAAGATCTCAGTGATGAACGCATGGAAACTGCGATTTGTGTGTTCCATCAGCGTTTCTCTACCAACACCTGGCCGCAATGGCGTCTGGCTCAGCCATTCCGTTATCTCGCACACAATGGCGAAATCAATACTGTTCAAGGCAACCGGAACTGGGCCTTGGCGCGTGGTGCAAAATTTGCCACCTCGTTAATCGAGAATATGGAAGATATCCGCCCATTAGTTGGCACCAGCGGTTCTGACTCATCCAGTATGGATAATATGCTGGAAGCCTTGTTGGCTGGTGGCGTAAGCATGTTCCGTGCAATGCGTTTACTGATCCCACCTGCTTGGCAGAACGATCCCACTATGGATGCTGACCTCAAGGCATTCTATGATTTTAATTCCATGCATATGGAACCATGGGATGGTCCAGCGGGTGTAGTTATCACTGATGGTCGTTATGCGGCATGTACCTTGGATCGTAATGGTTTGCGTCCAGCCCGTTATGTCATTACCAAAGACCGTCATATTACGTTGGCTTCTGAAGTAGGCGTGTACAACTATCAGCCGGAAGATGTGGTTGAAAAGGGACGACTGAAACCTGGTCAGATGCTGGCGGTAGATACCCAGACCGGTGAATTGTTGATGCCTGAAGATATCAACAATATGCTCAAAAAAGCACAGCCATATCGCGAGTGGCTGGATAATAATCTGCAGCGTCTTCACGACACAGAGAAAGATGACGAGCATACATTGCCTTCAATTCAGGGCGATGAGCTGGATATCTATGAAAAAATGTTCGGCGTCAGTTTTGAAGAACGTGATCAGGTCATTCGTGTATTAGGTGAGCTTGGTCAGGAAGCAACTGGATCAATGGGCGATGATAGCCCGTTTGCGGTGATGTCTGAGAAAGTGCGTTCATTGTATGACTATTTCCGTCAACAGTTTGCCCAGGTCACCAATCCACCTATCGATCCATTACGTGAAAACATAGTCATGTCTCTGGAGACGTGTATTGGTGAAGAGCGTAACCTGTTTGAAGAAGGTGAAGACCATGCCCAGCGTGTGGTACTTGATTCGCCTGTATTAACTGAAAAACTGTTTAAGCAGATCCTCAAGCTCGGCGATAACGATCCTGAATACAAATCTTACCGTATCTCTCTGAATTATCAGCCTGAAATAGGTTTGGAAAAAGCGATTGATAACATTTGTGCTGATGCAGAAAATGCCGTGCGTGATGGTAATGTCGTATTAGTGCTAAGCGATCGTGATATTTCCAAAGACACATTGCCGGTGCATGCTTTACTGGCAACTGGTGCGGTGCATCAGCATCTGATTAAAGCTGGTTTACGCTGTGATGCGAATATTATCGTTGAAACCGCGACAGCTCGTGATCCACATCACTTCGGTGTATTGCTGGGCTATGGTGCGACGGCAATTTATCCTTATCTTGCCTATGCTTGCCTGCAGGATCTGCGTGCCACCAATGAAATTAGAGATGTCGAACATGCCGAGTTATGTCGTCATTATCGTAAGGGCATCAATAAAGGTTTATTCAAAATCACCTCGAAAATGGGCATCTCGACAATTGCCAGCTATCGTGGGGCACAATTGTTTGAAATCGTTGGCCTGAATGATGCTGTTGTCGACAAGTGTTTTACTGCGACAACCAGTCGAGTGAATGGCGCTGATTTTGATGCGTTACATAACGATCAGTTACAGCTGAATAAACTGGCTTGGAATCAACGTAAAAAACGCGATCAAGGTGGTTTGCTGAAATTCATCCATGGCGGTGAGTACCATGCTTATAACCCGGATGTAATTGGCACCTTACAGAAAGCGGTTCAGGGCGGTAGTTATGATGACTATAAGGCCTATGCCGCTTTGGTGAACGAGCGTCCTGCAATGGTGTTGCGTGACTTGCTGGAAGTCAAACTGGCCGAAACGCCGTTGGATATTGAAGAAATTGAAGATACTGGCGCTATCCTGCAACGCTTTGACAGCGCTGGCATGTCTTTAGGAGCGTTATCGCCCGAAGCGCATGAAGCGCTGGCGATTGCGATGAACCGCTTAGGTGGTCGTTCAAACTCTGGTGAAGGTGGTGAAGATCCGGATCGTTTTGGTAACGAGCGTGTCTCCAAAATCAAACAGATTGCCTCAGGACGCTTTGGTGTAACGCCACATTATCTTGTGAATGCTGAAGTGTTGCAGATCAAAATTGCCCAAGGTGCGAAACCGGGTGAAGGTGGTCAGTTACCTGGTGGCAAAGTTAATCAGATGATAGCTACGCTTCGCCATTCCGTGCCTGGCGTAACCTTGATTTCACCGCCACCACATCATGATATCTATTCGATTGAAGATTTAGCGCAGCTGATCTTTGATCTGAAACAGGTGAATCCTGATGCATTGGTATCAGTAAAACTGGTCTCGCAAGCAGGTGTCGGAACCGTTGCTGCAGGTGTTGCAAAAGCCTATGCCGACTTGATAACCATCTCTGGTTATGACGGTGGTACTGGTGCAAGCCCACTGACTTCAGTCAAATATGCCGGTGGTCCATGGGAGCTTGGTTTGAGTGAAGCCCATCAGACTCTGCGTGCCAATGATTTACGTGACAAAGTACGTCTGCAAACAGACGGTGGCTTGAAAACCGGTCTGGATGTTATCAAGGCAGCTATTTTAGGTGCTGAAAGCTTTGGTTTTGGTACCGGGCCCATGGTTGCGTTGGGTTGTAAATATCTGCGGATTTGTCATTTGAATAACTGTGCAACCGGTGTTGCAACACAAAATGAAAAACTGCGGACGCAGCACTTTATTGGCTTGCCGCAGATGGTGATGAACTACTTCCAGTTTGTTGCACGTGAAACGCGTGAATGGTTGGCAAAACTGGGTGTGCGTAGTTTGCAAGATTTGATCGGCCGTACTGATTTGCTCGAAATCCTTCCAGGGACGACGGATAAACAGCGTGGGCTGAACCTGCAACCATTGTTGTCGAATGCCGGTGTTCCTGCTGACAAACCGCAATTCTGCCTCGAGCCGAAAAATGAACCCTATGATAAGGGTGAGCTGGCTGAGCAAATGGTAGTGGATATTAAAGAAACCATCGTCAATAAAACCGGCGGTGAATTCAGTTACCAAATTCGTAACATCAACCGTTCAATCGGTGCCCGTTTGTCTGGTGAGATCGCCAAGGTTCATGGCAATTACGGCATGATTGATAAACCTATTCGTCTGAACCTCAAAGGTTCTGGCGGACAAAGTTTTGGTGTATTCAATGCCGGTGGTCTGGAGATGCGTCTTGAAGGCGATGCCAATGACTATGTTGGTAAAGGCATGGCAGCAGGTAAGCTGACCATCTACCCATCACCGGAAAGTGATTTTGAAACGCAAAATGCCAGCATTATCGGTAACACCTGTTTATATGGTGCTACAGGTGGTGAACTGTATGCTGCAGGTAAAGCAGGTGAACGCTTTGCGGTTCGTAATTCCGGAGCAGTTGCGGTTGTTGAAGGCGTTGGTGATCACGGTTGTGAGTATATGACCGGCGGTGTTGTTACTGTGCTGGGTGAAACGGGACTCAACTTCGGTGCTGGCATGACCGGTGGTCTTGCTTATGTGCTGGATCTGGATAACACCTTTGCGGAACGTTATAACGAAGAGCTGGTTGAATTGGTGCGGATTGACAGCGACGAAATGTCCGAAGCTGCTCTGCATCTAAAAGGCCTTATTGAAGACCACGTGCGTGAAACAGGTAGTGTCTGGGCGCACCAGATTCTGGACCGCTTTGAACAGGCGATTAAAGAATTCTGGCTGGTCAAACCCAAAGCAGCGTCATTGGATGGTTTATTAAAAATCGCCACCAAAGCGGCCTGATACAACTGGTAAAACTAATAACGATGAAAAAAAATACGTTTCAATTTTTAGATGTAGGTCGTGTCGACCCAAAAAAGCTGGATGCAAACGTTCGTAAACAGCAATTTGGTGAAATCTATGGGGAATTTGATGCATCTCAGGCAGCTGAGCAGTCAGACCGCTGCCTGGAATGTGGTAACCCTTATTGTGAGTGGAAGTGTCCAGTACATAACTATATTCCGAATTGGCTGAAACTGATTAGTGAAGGCAATCTGGAACAAGCTGCTGAACTGGCACACCAAACCAATACATTGCCTGAAATCTGTGGCCGGGTATGTCCTCAGGATCGTCTATGTGAGGGTGCCTGTACCCTAAATGATGGTTTTGGTGCAGTCACCATTGGCTCAGTAGAAAAATACATTACGGATACTGCCCTGACCCAGGGCTGGCGTCCGGATTTATCCAACGTTGTCGATACCGGTAAACGGGTTGCTGTGATTGGTGCTGGTCCGGCAGGCTTAGGTGCTGCTGACGTATTGGTTCGCAATGGCGTTAAGCCTGTTGTGTTTGATCGCTATCCGGAAATTGGTGGTCTGCTGACATTCGGTATTCCAGAATTCAAACTGGAGAAAGAGGTTGTTAAACGCCGTCGTGAAGTCATGGAAGGTATGGGAATTGAATTCCGCCTAAATACTGACGTGGGCAAAGACGTTGAATTTGATGCTTTGCTTGAAGAGTACGATGCTGTTTTCCTGGGAATGGGTACATACACCTATATGAAAGGCGGCTTCCCTGGTGAAGAATTGCCTGGCGTGTATGAAGCATTGCCTTATCTGGTGGCCAACAACAAAAAACTGCTGGATCTTCCTTCAGAAAACTATGTTTCACTGGAAGGTAAGCGTGTAGTCGTTCTCGGTGGTGGTGATACCGCTATGGATTGCAACCGTACGGCGATTCGCCAGGGGGCAACCAATGTTATCTGTGCCTATCGCCGTGATGAAGAAAACATGCCTGGTTCACGCCGTGAAGTGAATAATGCGCGTGAAGAAGGCGTTGAATTTATGTGGAATCGTCAGCCGATTGAAATCGTTGGTGATGGCAATAAAGTCACCGGTGTCAAAGTTGTGACCACTGCAATGGGCGAACCCGATGAGCGTGGACGTCGTCGTCCCGAGCCGGTCGCTGGCAGTGAAGAAATCATTTCAGCAGATGCGGTTGTTATTGCGTTTGGTTTCCGTCCAAGCCCAGCGCCATGGTTTGAAAAGTTTAATGTCAGCATTGATGATGGTGGCCGTGTGGTTGCCCCAGCTGAAGGTAATTGTGCCTATCAAACCACTAATCCGAAAATCTTTGCCGGCGGTGATATGGTCCGTGGATCTGATTTAGTGGTGACCGCTGTTTGGGAAGGTCGACAGGCAGCTGAAGGCATTCTTGATTATCTGGAAGTTTAAACTTCAGTACATATCTGAAAAATAGTGGCAATTTTATCGCACTGGGTTGGTCCTACTCGCTTGAGTAGACCTCTCAGTGCGATTTTGTTTCTGAGCTAGGAAATTTTGCCATCAACAATAAAAAGGTGCTCCGGTGTCCGAATTAAAAAATGATCGTTATCTGCGTGCTTTATTAAAGCAGCCTGTCGACAAAACACCCATATGGATTATGCGTCAGGCCGGACGATATTTACCAGAATATCGTCAGGTGCGCGAAAAAGCCGGTGATTTTATGACTTTGTGCACCACGCCGGAGCTGGCCTGTGAAGTCACTTTACAGCCACTGCGACGTTATGATCTTGATGCTTCGATTATCTTTTCTGATATTTTGACCATTCCTGATGCAATGGGACTTGGGTTACATTTTGTTACCGGAGAAGGACCAAAATTTCACAAAACAGTCCGTAGTGCAGCCGATGTAGCCAATCTCAGCGTACCGGATATGGAAGATAGTCTGGGGTATGTGATGGATGCTATCCGCCTGACACGTAGAGAAATTGATGGCAAAGTGCCTTTAATTGGCTTTAGTGGCAGTCCCTGGACTTTGGCGTGTTATATGGTTGAAGGCAGTTCCAGCAAGGATTTCGCCAAAATCAAAGCCATGATGTTTGATACACCTGATGTCATGCATGATTTGTTATCCGTACTTGCCAAGTCAGTCACTGCTTACCTGAATGCACAAATTGCTGCTGGTGCCCAGGCGTTAATGTTATTTGATACCTGGGGCGGAGCATTAAGTGGACCAAATTACAGAGAATTCTCCCTTGCTTATATGCAGCAAATTATCAGCGGTTTAACCAAAGAAAATGATGGCAGACGTGTGCCGGTAACCATGTTTACCAAAGGTGGGGGCCAGTGGTTAAGCCATATGGCTGAAGTCGGAGCTGATGCGTTAG
>NZ_DFTU01000087.1:104417-104819 GCF_002379485.1 Methylophaga sp. UBA4204
GAAGTCGGAGCTGATGCGTTAGGACTGGACTGGACCACTGATCTTTCACTGGCACGTTATCAGATAGGCGATAAAGTCGCTTTACAGGGCAATATGGATCCTTGTGTTTTATATGCTCAGCCCGAACGGATAAAAACAGAAGTAAAAGAAATCCTCAAAGCCTATGGTCACGGTAGTGGACATGTGTTTAATCTGGGGCATGGCATCCATCCGACTATAAATCCTGAACATGTCGCAGCATTGGTTGATGCTGTGCATGCTGAGAGTGTTCAGTATCATCAATAAAATCTTGTAAATTTCAGGCATAAAAAAGGGCAGGTAAAACCTGCCCTTTCCGTTTCAGTAAAGAATAACTTAGTTAGAGCTAGTGAACTCTGGGTATGCTTCCATACCACATTCCAC
>NZ_DFTU01000087.1:104913-108882 GCF_002379485.1 Methylophaga sp. UBA4204
GAAGATGGTAGCTGCACCGATGATTTGTGCTGAGAAACTGGCATCAGAGTTTGTCAAAGGCACTGCAAGCAGACCCCAAAGACCAACCACACCATGCACAGAGATAGCACCGACAGGATCGTCGATTTTAACTTTGTCCATAAAGACGATTGAGAACACCACAATTACACCACCGACAGCACCGATAATGGTAGCCATTAATGGAGTTGGCGTGTCTGGACCAGCAGTAATCGCTACCAGACCAGCTAAAGCACCGTTCAAAATCATGGTTAAGTCAGCTTTACCAAACAGTAATTTGGCGACAACCAAAGCAGCGATAACACCACCAGCAGCCGCTGCATTTGTGTTCAGGAACACCATCGCAACAGCGTTAGCGCTAGCCATATCGCCTAATTTCAATACAGAACCGCCGTTAAAGCCGAACCAACCCATCCACAGGATGAATGTACCTAAAGTTGCTAATGGCAGGTTTGCACCTGGTATCGGACGAACTTCACCGTTAGGGCCATATTTGCCTTTACGAGCACCCAGTAGGATAACACCGGCTAATGCTGCAGCAGCCCCTGCCATATGAACGATACCGGAACCAGCAAAGTCAAGGAAGCCAAGGTCACCCAGGTTATACATGCCAAATACATCAGCACCGCCCCAAGTCCATGAACCTTCTAATGGATAGATAAACGCAGTCATCACAACAGCAAATGCAGCGAATGCCCACAATTTCATACGTTCAGCAACAGCACCAGAAACGATAGACATTGCCGTAGCAACAAACACTACCTGGAAGAAAAAGTCAGATGCGGCAGAGTAAACTGCACCACCTTCAAAACCCTCTTCAGCAGATGCTGCCAATGCATCAGCAACCAGTGTTTCACCGCCATCAATTCCAGCCAGGAATAAACCGCCGCCGTACATGATGTCATAACCCACTACCAAATAAGAGGTACAGGCAATGGCAAACAACATAACGTTTTTGGTCAGAATTTCAGTGGTATTTTTCGCACGAACCAGACCTGCTTCAAGCATCGAGAAGCCAGCCG
Source organism: Methylophaga sp. UBA4204 (assembly GCF_002379485.1). Classification (NCBI taxonomy): domain Bacteria; kingdom Pseudomonadati; phylum Pseudomonadota; class Gammaproteobacteria; order Thiotrichales; family Piscirickettsiaceae; genus Methylophaga; species Methylophaga sp. UBA4204. Next base: position 105,954 of record NZ_DFTU01000087.1, read on the forward strand.
CCATCCACATAACCAGAGCACCACATACTAAAAAGTAAAAGGTGTCCATGGCGTACTGGAGTTGGAAGATTTGATTTCCTAATTCCATGTTAATGTCTCCTCAAGCTTACAGAGCATCAGGGCCGGTTTCGCCAGTGCGAATCCGAACCACTTGCTCAAGTGGGTAAACGAAGATCTTGCCATCACCGATTTTGCCAGTGTTAGCACCCTTGATAATAGCTTCGATAACTTGTTCTACGATGCCGTCATCAATTGCGATTTCCAGTTTCAATTTAGGCAGGAAATCCACAACGTACTCCGCCCCACGGTATAACTCCGTGTGACCCTTTTGACGTCCAAATCCTTTTACTTCAGAAACCGTTAAACCTTGTACGCCGATTTCAGAGAGTGATTCGCGGACATCATCAAGCTTGAAGGGCTTGATAATAGCTACAACTTGTTTCATAAGCGTATTCCTTCTTTAGAAAAGATGGCTCTGTTTACCAGAGCCATCTGCTTGGGGTGTGTTTTAGAATGATGAACTCACGCTTACTAAGAAACGATCATCTGCATTACTATCAACCACGGCAAAATCTTCACCATCGCTATCTGTTCCGTAATAGCCAACAGACCAATCCAGACCAGCAAAGCCTTTCGTTACACCAATGCCGTAATCGCTGTAGCTATCGCTTTTAGCAGGATCCCCATCATTACGATCTGAGTCGGTGTAACCATAATGTGCTGATAACGCTAAACCATATGGAAGATCATAATCAAAGCCGAGTTTATAGTAGATTTCGTCTTCGCCTGTATTGACCCAGTCACTAGTATAAAACACGGTAGCACTGAAGTAGCTGTATGAAAGGCCGCCATAATATTCGTTATAGTCCAGCTCTTCGTCATTTTCAGTACCTGGATACATATAACGAACCACGCCTAAATCATAGCCGATGCCACTTTCGCCAAACTCATTGGCAAAACCGGCATACACATCAATTTCAATATTCGTTTCATCGTCGATAGAAAGGTTAGAAGCCCATGTGCCAGCATAAAGACCAGATGCATGTGCGTAGTCAAAACCACCTTGAATAGCAGGTTTATCATCGGTAAAAGAAATACCTCTGAATAAGTAGTCGCTGAACAGGCCAACATTAGCACTGGTTGAATGCGCACCATCTTCGCTTTCCCATGCCATTGCTGATGAAGCGGCGAAAACTGATGTAGCAGCAAGACATATTGCTGAGAGCGTTTTGAATTTCATTTATATCTCCTCGTTTGAATTGTTTTAGTCTTGTTGAATCCGATGCGTTGATTTTTTACAACACCGTGTATTCAGACTGCCACAACTAACGCAGTTTATATGCCACATTTGAAAACACTTTTAATTACAATGAGATGGGATAATTTCGGGTTGGTTTTAGCTTAATAAAAGGCTTATTTTGGTGCGCCGTAGAAATTGTCGCGCCCAATAATGGTGCAAAATTCTGTAATGAAGATTCATAGCGAGCTTGATATGATGCCTGCACCATAGTAAACGAGAACAAAAAATGACTTACCCACAGATTGATCCTGTCGCCTTGGAGCTTGGTCCCTTAGCCATTCATTGGTATGGATTAATGTATCTGTTTGGTTTTGTTGCGGCCTGGATGCTGGCCAGATCGAGAGCCAATGATCATGGTTGGGAAAAATCTCAGGTAGAAGACCTGCTTTTCTATGGTGCGATTGGTGTAATCATCGGTGGAAGAATTGGCTATGCACTTTTTTATGATTTGCCAAATGTCATAAATAACCCATTGAATCTGTTTAAGGTCTGGCAGGGAGGCATGTCATTTCATGGCGGATTGCTTGGTGTGTTATTGGCAATCTGGTTATTTGGTCGCAAGACAAACCGATCCTTTTTTGAAATCAGTGATTTCGTCGCACCATTAGTCCCATTAGGTTTGTTTTTTGGTCGAATAGGCAATTTTATCAATGGCGAGTTATGGGGTAGAGTCTCTGATGTGCCCTGGGCGATGGTGTTTCCAACAGGTGGTCCGTTAGCGCGTCATCCATCCCAGCTTTACCAGGCGATGATGGAAGGCTTGTTACTATTTATTATTCTCTGGTGGTTCTCGGCAAAAAACCGCCCACGGGCAGCGGTTTCAGGACTGTTTTTACTGGGCTATGGGTGTTTCCGCTTTATCGCCGAATTTTTCAGGGTTCCCGATCCGCAATATGGTTATCTGGCATTTAATTGGTTCACCATGGGGCAGTTGTTATGTGTACCGATGATCATTGCAGGTTTGATTATCATAATTTGGGCTTATCAAAGAAAAACTTAATCCAGCAAAATCATCAGCCAGGTCGCTGCACTAAGCAATAAGGTCATTAATACCGCCAGAGAGCCGTAATCTTTGGCTCGGCCAGAGAGCTTATGTACATCAGTGCTGACGCGATCCACCACACACTCGATGGCCGAGTTAAGTGCTTCAACAATTAAAACAGCTACTAGAGAGGCGATCATCAAAAGCCTTTCGGCTGGAGTGACATCCAGAAAAAAGCTTACAAACCCCAGTAATAACAACAAGATAAACTCCTGCCGAAAAGCAGATTCATAACGGATTCCAGCATACAGGCCTTGTAACGAATAAACTAAAGCAAACAGCAATCGCTTAATACCAGTATTTTTCTCAATCATGTCACTCCGTCCAATTGTTGTATTGAGGTTTATTTACATATCATCAGCTCGATTTGTCCAAACTGATTATAAATGATTGAAATATTAGGCAAAGATTGTGACTGGCATGTTAAAATTCGCAATCTTTTACAAGTTTTTATCGCGGGTGAGTTATGCAGTTTCAAGATCAATATGACGTGATTGTCGTTGGCGGCGGCCATGCCGGCACCGAAGCCGCGTTAGCGGCTGCTCGCCAGGGCGTAAAAACACTGTTGCTTACACAGAATATTGAAA
>NZ_DFTU01000087.1:108994-110042 GCF_002379485.1 Methylophaga sp. UBA4204
GATGAGCTGTAACCCGGCCATTGGTGGTATCGGTAAAGGCCATCTGGTTAAGGAAATTGATGCGCTGGGTGGCATCATGGCAAAAGCTGCTGACCGTGCAGGTATTCAGTTCAGAATCCTTAATGCCAGCAAAGGACCTGCGGTCAGGGCAACCCGTGCTCAGGCTGATCGGATTCGTTATAAAGCGGCTATTCGTGAAGTACTGGAATCACAGCCCAATCTCTATTTATTCCAGCAAGCCGTTGATGATCTGATTGTAGAAAATGATCGTGTTGCCGGCGTAGTCACCCAGTCAGGTTTACGCTTTGGTGCTAAAACGGTGGTGCTCACAGTGGGCACTTTCCTTGGTGGTGTCATCCATATCGGTTTGCAACGTCATCAAGGTGGTCGGGCAGGAGACCCTGCCTCTGTGGCGCTAGCAGAACGTTTACGTGCTTTACCGTTCCGGGTTGATCGATTAAAAACCGGCACACCACCGCGTATTGCGACCAGCAGTATTGATTTTTCCCAGTTAGCCGAACAACCGGGTGACAACCCAACACCGGTCTTTTCTTTTCTGGGTAAGCGGAAAGATCATCCAACCCAGATATCCTGCTATATCACCCACACCAATGAAAAAACTCATCAGGTGATCCGTAATAATCTGGATCGATCGCCGATGTACAGTGGTGAAATTGAAGGCATTGGTCCACGTTACTGCCCTTCAATTGAAGATAAAGTGGTGCGTTTTGCTGATCGGAATTCACACCAGATATTCCTTGAACCGGAAGGTCTGAACTGCAACGAAGTCTACCCCAACGGTATTTCCACCAGCCTGCCATTTGATGTGCAATATGAAATTGTGCGTTCAATGAAAGGTTTGGAAAATGCCCATATCACCCGTCCGGGCTATGCCATTGAATATGACTTTTTTGATCCAAGGGATTTAACGCCTTGGCTGGAAACCAAACATATGCCGGGTCTGTTCTTTGCCGGACAGATCAATGGTACAACGGGTTATGAAGAAGCCGCCGCACAGGGGTTAATCGCTGGACTTAATGCCGGCTTG
>NZ_DFTU01000087.1:110199-111717 GCF_002379485.1 Methylophaga sp. UBA4204
GAGCCTTGGTATCCACGTCGTGATGAAGCCTATATTGGAGTATTAATTGATGACTTGATCACCTCCGGCACCAAAGAGCCTTATCGCATGTTCACCAGTCGTGCGGAATATCGTCTGATGTTACGTGAGGATAATGCTGATTCCCGACTGACACCTATTGGCCGTCAGTTAGGCATTGTCGATGATGAGCGCTGGAGCGTATTCAGTGAAAAACTGGAAGCCATTGATAAAGAAAATACCCGCTTGAATACCATGCGCGTGTCACCGGAAAAAATAGATCAACAACGTGCGACGTCTGTGCTGGGTGAGCCTCTGGCCAAAAGCAGTACGGCAATCGAGTTATTACGTCGTCCAAGTGTGGATTATCAAGGCTTGATGACATTACTGGACGAAGAGCAAATCGTTGCTGATGATGTGGCTGAGCAGGTAATGATTCAGGTGAAGTACGCTGGCTATATCAATCGCCAGCAAAATGAAGTCAACCGTTTACAGCGCAATGAAAATACATCTCTGCCGGATGATTTGGATTATAAAAATGTGCGTGGCCTATCTAATGAAGTACGTGAAAAATTACAAAATGCCAAACCACAGAGTTTAGGGCAGGCTGCGCGGATTTCCGGCGTGACACCGGCTGCCGTTTCATTATTGCTGGTTCATCTGAAACGTTCAGGCTGGAGCGAAGCCAGCTGATGGCGGTTGATTTAAAGGCACAGCTCGACAAGGGCTGTGCTGAACTGCAATTACAACTTTCCGACCAGCAAAAAATCCAACTACTGGATTATCTTGCGCTACTGCAAAAATGGAATAAGGTTTATAACCTGACCTCAGTGCGTGATCCACAAGGCATGTTGACGCGACATATCCTTGATAGTCTGTCGCTTATTCCTTATTTACAGTGCAACAGTTTGCTGGACGTTGGAAGTGGTGCTGGCCTTCCAGGTATTCCAGTGGCGATCTGTTTTCCGCAAATGGCGGTGACTCTGCTTGATAGCAATATCAAAAAAACACGTTTTTTACAGCAAGTGAAGGCCGAGCTTAAATTGAATAATGTCACGGTAATACATGGCCGAGTTGAGCAACTTACCCTGCCAAAATTTGAGGTAATAACCGCCCGCGCTTTCGCTACAATTGCCGAGATTATTGATTTAGCCGCGAGACACTGCGATGATGCGGGCAGCCTGATTTTAATGAAAGGCGTATACCCGGAACAGGAACTAGCTAGTGTTGGCGGCGGTTTTACATTGAAAGATGTGATTGCTCTGAATGTCCCGGGAGATCAGGCTGAAAGGCATCTGGTAAGACTGATTAAGGATTAATGTCAGTGGGAAATATATTTGCGGTTACTAACCAGAAAGGCGGTGTCGGTAAAACGACTACCACGGTAAATCTGGCAGCGTCGCTTGCCGATTCAGGCAAGAAAGTGCTGATGATTGATTTGGATCCGCAGGGTAATGCCACCACCGGGTGCGGTATTGATAAAGACGCCATCGAAACCAGCAGTTATGACGTTATTATGGC
>NZ_DFTU01000087.1:111791-114046 GCF_002379485.1 Methylophaga sp. UBA4204
CAGCAGTTATGACGTCATTATGGCGGAAGCCAAAGCCAGTGATGCCATCATTCGTCCGGAAGGATTGGGCTTTGATGTAATGCCAACCAATACCGACCTGACTGCCGCCGAAGTCCAGCTGTTGGAAATCAAATTACGTGAACATCGCCTGCGACTGGCGTTGGAGTCCAGCAAGGAAAAATACGACTTTATCCTGATCGACTGTCCTCCCTCCCTGAGCATGCTTACGGTAAATGCTCTGGTGGCTTCCAAAGGTGTATTGATCCCGATTCAGTGTGAATATTATGCCCTTGAAGGACTGACTTCTCTGCTGCGTACCATTGAACGGGTTAAACAGCGAGCCAATCCCGCTTTAGAAGTGACTGGCATGGTGCGTACCATGTTTGATGCACGTAATAATCTTGCCAATCAGGTATCACGACAGTTGATAAGTCATTTCCAAGGCAAAGTCTTTCATTCAATCATCCCGCGGAATGTTCGTTTGGCTGAAGCCCCCAGTCATGGTCTGCCTGTGTTAAATTATGACCGGGCTTCGCGTGGATCAATTGCCTATATGGCGCTGGCAAGTGAATTGATGCGACGTGATAAAAAAGCAACAGCGGCAAGCTAACACACAGGTATTCCCAGCATGGTAAGTAAAAAAAGAGGATTAGGCAGAGGACTTGATGCACTGTTAGGTGACGTCAATCAGGATGAAAATAACCTGAACGACAGCTTGCAACATTTTCCGCTGGACATGATTCAACCTGGTAAATACCAGCCGCGCATGGATATGTCTCAGGAATCTCTTGAAGAACTTGCCGATTCCATTCGCTCTCAAGGTCTGGTTCAGCCGATTGTGGTCAGACCGATTGACGGTGGGCATTACGAAATCATTGCCGGTGAGCGCCGCTGGAGGGCTTCCAAGCTGGCTGGGCTGGAAAGTGTTCCGGTATTAATCAAGGATGTTTCGGATCGCAATGCGATTGCGATGGCCTTGATTGAAAATATCCAACGTGAAAATCTGAACCCGATGGAAGAGGCCAATGCTTTGCATCGGCTACGAGAAGAATTTGAATTAACTCACCAGCAAACCGCTGAGGCGGTGGGTAAGTCACGCGCGACCATCAGTAACTTACTGCGTCTGCGAAATCTTAATGATGACGTGAAGAAATTACTGGAAAACTGTGATCTGGAAATGGGCCATGCACGAACCCTGTTGGCTTTAGAGGGCGAAAGCCAATCCCAGGCAGCTTTACAAATCGTTGAAAAAGGCCTCTCGGTTCGTGAAACAGAACAGCTTATTCGTCGATTATTAAAGCCATCCACGGCAGATAAACAGGAAGTCCCACAACCTTCGCTGGAAGAAATCGAGCGAATCGAACAGCGCATCGCCGACAAGTTAGGTAAAGGTTTCAGTATCAAACACCGTCCTAATGGAAAGGGTAAGCTGGTTTTTGATTATTCCAATGTGGATGAGCTAAAACGCCTTATCAAACAAATAGGCGTATAAAGCCAGCGTCATTTCAAGTCCAACTATGTAATGTGCACATAATGAGTGAAAAGTCTGTTTCACTGTGGTGCAACTTTATTTCATTAGCGATGACTCCAAACACTTTAGCAGCATAAACTTAAACTTAGCTGCACCATAAGCTCAGGGTTTTAAAGCATTTCAATCTATTCAATATTGTAAATCCATTCGCTGGACTGACAATTGCATATTCCTGCTGACTCTAAACTAGGGAATCCGCAGTGAAATTGTTGAGCAGACTATTTAATTCATCTGAATTCATTGAAACTCAAATTGCAAGTACCACGGTGCAGGAAGATGTGGCATCAACTCCGCATTTTACCGAAGCAGAAAAACGCTTTTACCGTTCCCTGCAATTGGTGAGCAGTCAAACCGCCCAGCTTTCACGACAGGTTTTCCGTGCGCTTCAGGTTCAGGAAAACTTTTTATCAGAAATCGGCCAGCGTACTGACAAGCTGGATAATGAACTGCAGCGGGCCAGTGATTATCTGAATAGCTCAAATTCAACGGTCGGCGCTTTACAGGCCCAGATAGATGTTGAAGCGAACGAGGTAAACGCCGCAGTCGGCGAAGCGATGCAGCATATATCCCTTACCCTTGACGAAAAATCCCATAGTGTCACCGATGTGCTGGACGGCATTCTGGAAATTGGTAAAGGGGTAAATATGTTGGCACTTAATGCTGCTATTGAAGCTGCACGTGCCGGAGAACATGGGCGAGGATTTGCCGTGGTGGCTGATGAGGT
>NZ_DFTU01000087.1:114064-115763 GCF_002379485.1 Methylophaga sp. UBA4204
GAGGTCAGACGTCTTGCTGCGGTTACCATGGAACAGGCACAGCAGGCAGCCAGGCAACTGGACTTCACTCAGGTTAATGCCGAGCTGGATCAGATCCGTCAGACCAATTCTGAAAGACTGAACAGTTTTGTAGAGGTTATCCAATCGGCTACAGCACAGCTCACCGAATTATTTCAATCGATTAGTGAACAGTTGAACGCGGTGATGGAAAACACCGGAGTGATTTTTGAAACGCTGGATCTCAGTAATGGTGTTATGCAGCGTATACAAAGCAAGAATAAAATCATCAACGATGTGGTTGAAGATATGTCCACTGGACTGGAGCAAATTGATATACAAACAGCGGAGATCGATTCAGCAGTCAGGTCAATGGACAACACATTGAAAAAACTCTATCTGGTACCTGATGCATCACATGATCAACTTGACGATATTCTACAACGTGGAAAATTGAGGGTAGCGATAGAACCCAATTTTGTCGGTTTGTCGTTTCGTGAAAAACTCGGTGAGCCGCTGAAAGGACTCGATGTGGATTACGCCAGAGCTTTTGCACGTTACCTGGGTGTCGAATGTGAATTTATCGAAGCGCCTTGGGATATGTGCACAGAGTTGCTCACGGTGGGTAAAAAATATGGTGAACCGCCGGCGGATATTGTTATCAGTGCACTTCCTCCGTCGGCAGAATACGATAACGTGGCGTATTCTGAAGCCTACACATATCTGCATTGGGTATTGGCTCGCAGGAAAGGTGATAATCATATTAATCGGCTTGACGATCTAAATGGCAAAGTCGTTGGAATTATTAATGATCCGGCGGCGTTTCAAGTGCTTGAAGATTGCGGTATTCGCTGGAGCAGTAATGAAAACAAACCCGGTGAAAGGGTCCGACTGGATAATCTAATCGCTTATTCCGATCAAACGCGCATCCATAACTGTCTAGCGGATGGAGTAGTAGATGCCTTTGGGGTCGATTTGCCAATTTATTACTGGGCTTGTGAAAACCCTGCCAGTCCGTGGTTCGGCAAGATTGAAATTCTGCCAGGAAATATTGCGCCCCAACCGTATTATTACACCATGACAGTTAATGCCTGGGCATCAAGTTACCGTCTGCTGGCCAAAGCCAATGCGTTTATTCATTGGTTTAAACAACAGGATGAACGCCAGCAGATAGAACGTAAATGGCAGGGAGCCGCAGTAAATGGCGATATCAGTTACCGCGATGAGCCGGGGGATCTGATGGGGGAGGCCGAATTAAAAAATTTATACGAAGCACATTGCAGCAAATTTAAGCTGGCGCCCAAAAGTCTGTAATCGAAGGCAATGTAGTCTGAGGGGAAAAGAAGATAGTCGTTTTCTACAAAGTTAAATGTCTCGTTATTTAACCTCTTACGGGAAAATATCCCAGTTGTAATCTCCAAAAATCAGATGCCTTAGTGGAATCTTTCATAATTGTGAAGACTCTTCAAACAAAACACTAAATCAGTGTGACATCATCAATCAAAAATAAATTAAGCGATATAGTCGTTGACCGTGCAAAGGGTAGGTCTATATAATTCCCTGATTTGCTTAAGGCAAAACTAAAAGATCCAGCGGATAGAGATGGAGCAACTAGCCAGAGTCAGGCCCGTAAATCAGCTGCTAATAACACAGGTTATAGCGTTGGTTGTTATTGTGGCTTGTGTCTTATGGTTACATGGGA
>NZ_DFTU01000087.1:115783-116281 GCF_002379485.1 Methylophaga sp. UBA4204
CTGTGGTTACATGGCAAGGATGTCGCCATAGCCGTATGCTTTGGGGGCATGATCAGTGTGGTCAACACACTATTGCTGAAATGGCATTTACTGAGAACAGTCGTTAAGGCTGGTGCCAATCCGGCAAAGAATCTCGGTGGCGTATACAGGTGTATTGCAGAACGATGGGTTTTTACCCTGGCCATGTTTGTGGTTGGCTTCGCGGTGTTTGAATTTTCCGCGTTACCGCTCTTGCTCGGCTTCGTCGCGATACAAGTGGTTTTATTGTTTGGAAATATGAAACAGGCTTGAGACAAACATGGCGGAAGAATTAACAACTTCAGGATACATCAAGCATCACCTGCAAAATCTGACCTTTGGTCCGAAACATGAAGAGATAGAGGCAGGCGTTTGGGCTCCAACAGGTGATTATGGTTTTGCAATGTCTTCTGGTGAAGCAGCGCAAATGGGTTTTTGGTCCATCAATGTCGACACCATGTTTATGTCGATTCTACTTGG
>NZ_DFTU01000087.1:116391-116550 GCF_002379485.1 Methylophaga sp. UBA4204
TTCCGCAGCGTTGCCAAGAAAATCTCCGCAGGTGTCCCAACCAATACACAGAATTTCGCAGAATGGATCATTGAATTTATTGATGATTCAGTACGTGGCTCCTTCAGCGGTGGTAAAAACACTCTGGTTGCTCCGATGGCATTAACCATCTTTGTCTGG
>NZ_DFTU01000096.1:0-197 GCF_002379485.1 Methylophaga sp. UBA4204
GAGCTAAAACAGAAAATCAAAGCAGCAACCCAAATGCGTCTCGCTACCGGAAAACGCCGGCCTGGACTTGCTGTAGTCCTGATTGGCGACAATCCGGCGTCCCAAGTCTATGTGGGTAGCAAGCGTCGTAGTTGTGAAGAGGTGGGCTTCAAGTCCGAATCATTTGATTTACCTGAAACCACTACAGAACAAGAACT
>NZ_DFTU01000096.1:329-1072 GCF_002379485.1 Methylophaga sp. UBA4204
CTAGACCTGATTACACAGCTGAATGAAGACGATGAGATTGATGGCATTCTGGTGCAACTGCCTTTGCCAGCACATTTCAATACTGATGTCATTATTGAACATATTGCACCGCACAAAGATGTGGATGGTTTTCATCCTTATAACATCGGTCGCTTGGCTCAACGTAATCCACTTTTACGTCCATGCACACCGAAAGGTGTGATTACCATGATGCAATCTGTTGGAATTGATCTTAGAGGTAAAGAAGCAGTAGTCGTTGGGGCTTCCAATATAGTGGGTCGTCCAATGGGACTTGAACTGTTACTGGCTGGATGCACGACTACCGTTTGTCATCGTATGACAAAAGATTTGGAATCCCATGTTCGTCGTGCAGAAGTGTTGGTTGTCGCGGTAGGCAAACCCAACTTTATTCCGGGTGACTGGATCCGCGAAGATGCCGTAGTGATTGATGTGGGTATTAACCGACTGGAAAACGGGAAGTTAACAGGCGACGTTGAGTTTGATAAAGCCAGCGAAAAAGCAGCCTGGATTACACCTGTTCCGGGTGGTGTCGGTCCTATGACTGTGGCTACATTGCTCGAAAACACATTATTTGCTGCCGATCAGTTACATCAATAACAGCTGAGGCCAGTCCTGATGCCCCTCCAACACTGGAGGGGCAAACTGTAAAACCCAATCTAACCATTCCATTGCCAATCACGGATCTCCGGTAAATCCTGTCCATGCTCCCGAATATAGTCATC
>NZ_DFTU01000096.1:1173-1620 GCF_002379485.1 Methylophaga sp. UBA4204
CCATGCTCCCGAATATAGTCATCATGTTCTGCGAGCTTCTGTTGAATAAATAACTCGATTTCTGACACTTTATCATCGGGCAGCTCTGTTAAATGTTTGACGGCATTTTCCAGTAGGTGAAAACGATCCAGACCATTAATAACTGCCATATCAAATGGCGTGGTGGTGGTCCCCTCCTCTTTGAAGCCATGGACATGCAGATTTTTATGATTGGTGCGGCGATAAGTTAACCGGTGAATCAGCATTGGATAACCATGGTAGGCAAAAATAACCGGTTTATCTTTAGTAAATAATGCATCAAATTCATCTTCTTCAAGACCATGAGGATGTTCACTGGGTGATTGTAATTTCATCAGATCCACCACATTAATCACCCTGACTTTCAGCTCCGGTAAAAACATATTCAGTAATTTTACTGCAGCCAGTGTTTCCATCGTCGGTACATCA
>NZ_DFTU01000096.1:1740-2223 GCF_002379485.1 Methylophaga sp. UBA4204
TTCCATCGTCGGTACATCACCACAACAAGCCATCACCAGATCCGGTTCGTTGCCATTATCATTACTGGCCCATTGCCAGACACCTACACCAGCGGTGCAATGTTTTACTGCCGACTCCATATCCAGCCATTGTGGAGAAGATTGTTTACCGGCCACAACCACGTTTACATAGTTACGACTGCGCAGGCAGTGATCAGTAACGGATAACAGTGTATTGGCATCAGGCGGCAAATACACTCGTACCACTTCGGCTTTTTTATTCACTACATGATCAATAAAGCCGGGATCCTGATGCGAAAAGCCATTGTGATCCTGACGCCATACATGTGATGACAATAGATAGTTTAATGAGGCAACAGGTTTACGCCAGGGGATCTGATTACAGATTTTCAGCCATTTGGCATGCTGATTGAACATCGAGTCGATGATATGAATAAACGCTTCATAACAGGAGAAAAAACCATGTCGACCTGTTAATAAATA
>NZ_DFTU01000096.1:2371-11680 GCF_002379485.1 Methylophaga sp. UBA4204
CTCACTGAGCATTTCCATCACTCTGCCATCTTTGGACAGTTTGTCATCACCCGGAATCATTTCACCCATCCAGGTTCTGCCAGTGACATCAAGCACATCCTGCCAACGATTGGAGTTATTTTCATCAGGACTGAACAAACGGAAGTTCTTGGCATCAAGATTCTGTTGCATCACATCGCGCAGAAATTTACCCATTACCCGGGTAGCTTCGCCTTTCGTGCCTCCGGGCTTTTTGACTTCTACGGCATAGTCACGAAAATCCGGTAAAGTTAGATCCTGCAGCAGCTGACCACCATTTGCATGTGGATTTGCGCCCATCCGTCGATCACCCTCAGGCGCCAAGGCTGCCAGTTCCGCTTTGAGCTTGCCGCCATCATCAAATAGCTCTTCCGGCTTATAGCTTTTCAGCCATTTATTAAGGATTTCGACATGTCCTTCCTTATCCATATCGCCCATGGGCACCTGATGAGATCGGAATGTGCCTTCAGTTTTTTTGCCATCGACTTCTTCTGGACCTGTCCAACCTTTTGGCGAACGTAAAATAATCATTGGCCAGCGGGGACGCAGATGTACACCATGTTCACGCGCATCATTCTGGATATGACGGATTTGTTCCATGGCTTTATCCAATGTTGCCGCCATCAGTTGATGCATCTGCTTTGGATCATCGCCTTCGACAAAGTAGGGCGTATAACCATAACCATAAAACAAGGCTTCCAGCTCATCATTGGGGATACGTGCCAGTACTGTCGGACTGGCAATTTTGTAACCATTGAGATGCAATATCGGTAATACCGCACCATCATGCTGTGGATTCAAAAATTTATTGGAATGCCAGCTAGTGGCTAACGCACCCGTTTCCGCTTCACCATCACCAACCACACAGGCGACAACCAAATCTGGGTTATCAAATGCCGCACCATAAGCATGGGATAAGGCATAACCCAATTCTCCACCTTCATGAATTGAGCCCGGGGTTTCCGGAGCAACATGACTGGGTACGCCACCGGGAAAGGAAAATTGTTTGAACAAACGTTTTAAGCCGGCTTCATCCTCGGATATGTCCGGATAGGTTTCACTATAAGTACCTTCAAGATAGGTATTAGCAACCAACGCCGGTCCACCATGACCTGGCCCAGCAATGTAGATCATATTAAGATCACGTTTTTTGATAACCCGGTTTAAATGCACATATATAAAGTTGAGTCCGGGTGTGGTGCCCCAATGTCCCAACAGCCGTGGTTTGATGTGTTTTGCCTGAAGAGGTTGTTTTAACAATGGGTTGTCATACAGATATATTTGTCCCACTGACAAATAATTTGCGGCGCGCCAGTAGGCATGCATTTTATCCAGTAAGTCCTGATCCAGTGGTTGTAATGTATTTGATGGTTCAAATGTCATTTTGCTTTTCCCCTTAATGATTCAGGTTCAATAGATCGCACATCGATTGCGCAATCATTAATTCCTCGTTGGTCGGGATGACCCAGACAGTAACTCTGCTTTGTGATGTTGAAATGCGCAGAGCATTTTGCTGATTTAATTCGTTATCCAGTTCAATGCCGATAAATGCCAGTTGCTGACAAATCTGTGTTCTGATTTCCGCTACGTTTTCACCAATCCCGCCGGAAAATACCAAAGTATCCAAACCTCCTAACGCCGCAGCATAAGCACCAATCTGTTTACTGGCCTGATAGCAAAACAAGTTTATGGCATCTTCGGCATTTGGGTCAGTCGACCGTTGTTCCAATAGCTGCTTCATATCACTGGTAGTGGTTGAAATCCCCAGCAAACCAGATTGCTGATTAATCATTGTTTCAAACTGTTCAGCATTCATGCTTTCACTTCGGTTAAGAACACCAAATAAACCCGGATCAAGATCACCACTGCGAGTCCCCATTACCAGGCCCGCTGCTGGCGTCATCGCCATTGTGGTATCAATAGATTGCCCATTTGTGACAGCTGTCATGCTGGCACCATTGCCCAGATGCGCCAAAATTATCCTGTCGTGATTCGCTTTTTTAGCATTTTGCTGTTGTAACACCTGCATTAAATATCGGTATGACAGGCCATGAAATCCGTATCGATAAATACCTTTTTCATAATACTGACGGGGAATGGGGAGTAATTTGGCAACTGTTGGCAGATTCTGATGAAATTCAGTATCAAAACAAACCATTTGTTTTAACTGTGGGAAATGCTGGTCAAATGCTTCAATTAATTGAATCTCACCCGGTAAATGCTGTGGATCAAGAGGGGTTATTGCCGACAAATGCTTGAGTAATTGCTTGGTAACCCATTGGGGATTTTTATACTGATGCCCACCGTGAACAATACGATGCCCGATAGCTTTAACTGAGCTGATATCAATATTTTTATAAACCCAATCTATCAACACCTCAACAGCCTGCTGATAATTGTCAGCCTTGATATCTACAGTGGACTCTTCTGCCTGAATCGAGTTTGTGACGCACAACTTGGCGACAGGCAATCCCAGCCCTGTGAGCTTGCCGAATAAAATGGGAGTAAGCGATTCGGTTACGTTATACAACGTAAATTTGATACTGGATGAACCGCCGTTGATAGTCAGTAAATACGTTTTATCTTTGGGCATAATCGATCCATTAATTTAAATTCGATCATGCCCACACTAAAACGCTTTGTATAGCCGGGAAGAAGATTACTGAAGCTATTGTTGATTTAGATCAGGAGAAAACTGCCATAAATTAAATTGTCTTAACCACCATTAGCAGGCAGCTGAGACAAATATTAAATTTTCCGCCAACTGGTTTTGCCTGCTGAATCTTCCAGCACAATTCCCATCGCCGTCAGCTCATCACGAACTTGATCTGCGCGGCCCCAATCTTTTGCCGCACGAGCTGCATTTCTGTCAGCAATCAACTGTTCGATTTTACCGGTTTCATCTTGTTGGCCACCGGTCAGGAAGGCCTCTGCAGATTGCTGGAATAATCCAAGCACATCGCCAAATGCTAATAATAACCCAGCCAGATAAGCTGATTTTTTCTCATCATTTTCTTCACGGGCTATGTTTAACGCCTGACGCACATCTGCCAGAACAGATAATGCCAGCGCCGTATTAAAGTCATCATCCATCGCTTCACGAAAACGTGGGGCAAACTCTAAATCATCCTGCCAGTTAACGGTTTCAGCTGTGACATCGCGCAAAGAATGATAAAACCTGGTTAAGGCTGTTTTAGCCTGCTCCAGCTGATCTTCTGCATAATTCAAAGGACTACGGTAATGACTCATTAAGATGAAATAACGTACTGCTTCTGCTGGATATTTCGCCAATACCTCACGCACAGTAAAGAAATTACCCAAGGATTTGGACATCTTTTCATCATCAATCCGGACAAAGCCATTGTGCATCCAGTAGTTCACACTCTGGCAACCATGTGCGCCTTCAGATTGAGCGATTTCATTTTCATGATGTGGAAACTGCAGATCCTGTCCACCGCCATGAATATCAAAATGATGACCCAGGCATTCAGCTGACATAGCTGAACATTCAATATGCCAGCCCGGACGACCCGGCCCCCATGGCGAATCCCATGCTGGTTCTTCAGGTTTTGCAGCTTTCCATAAAACAAAATCCAGTGGATCGGTTTTGGCTTCATTTACAGCGATTCGTTCGCCCGCGCGTAAATCATCTATCTGTCGACCAGACAGTTTGCCGTAATCAGCAAATTCACTGACATCATAATAGACATCGCCGTTATCAGCGGCATAGGCCAGGCCTTTATCGATCAAAGTCTGAATCATATTGAGCATAGGCTGCATAGCTTCGGTGGCACGAGGCTCAAGATCTGGTCTTAGTACACCTAAAGCATCTGCATCAGCATGCATTTCATTGATATAGCGATCGGTCAACGTCTGAATTGTTTCGCCGTTTTCCGCTGCCCGTTTAATGATCTTGTCATCTATATCGGTGATATTACGGATGTAGGTCACGTCATAGCCACTGGCCCGCAGGTAACGCGTCACTACATCAAACACCACCATCACCCGCGCATGACCGACATGACAGAGATCGTAAACCGTCATGCCGCAGACATACATTTTAACTTTGCCTGGCTCTATCGGTTTAAAGACTTCTTTCTGCTTGGATAAAGTATTGTGAAGTTTTAACATTTTTTATTTATCTGAAGTATCTTTTAAGCCAATGGTCAGATTGAATACCGGCGTATCAGCGGTGTGATCATAACGATCACTGACAAAATAGCCTTCTCGTTCAAACTGGAAAACAGTTTCCGGTTCACAATTCACAATGGCCGGTTCGGCAATTGCTTTAATGACCTTTAACGAATCGGGGTTCACATCATCAAGATAGTTACCCGTTGCTTTTCCGGGTGCTTCCGCCAAAAACAATCTGTCGTATAAACGCAACTCGACTTCTTTGCCTTCTGTGGCTGAAACCCAGTGAATCACGCCACGTGGTTTCATCTCAGGGGGCGGATTTTGGCCGACAGTATCGGGCACTAATGAGGCAATCACTTCAATGATTTCACCGTTATCATCCTTGATAACATCATCAGCCTTAATGACATAAGCACCACGTAACCGCACATAATCACCAATCACCAGACGCTTGAACTTTTTCCGGCTCAAACTGGTGTCTTCGGTAAAGTCGCTGGCATCAATAAAAATTTCTTTGGTGAACGGCAATGCACGCTGTCCCATGGCTTCCTGTTGCGGATGGTTCGCGACTTCCAGCCATTCAACGCTTTCAGCAGCATTAGAGATGGTCACCTTCAGAGGAGTCAAAACACACATGGCACGTGCTGCGTTTTCATTTAAATCTTTGCGGATCTCAAATTCCAGCTGGGCAATATCAACAATACCATCTGTTTTGGCCACGGCCAGATCGTCACAAAAAGCGCGCAACGCCGCAGCCGAATAACCGCGCCGTCTCATACCTGAAATGGTTGGCATTCTGGGATCATTCCAGCCAGCAACTATTTGCTCATCGACCAGTTGTTTTAAATTGCGCTTACTGGTCACCGTATAGTTCAGATTGAGACGGCCAAACTCATACTGCTTTGGTTTTGAAGGAACGGGCAGATTTGCAATAAACCACTCATACAACGGACGATGGTCCTGAAATTCCAGCGTACAGATACTGTGGGTGACGCCTTCAATTGCATCGCCTTGCCCGTGGGCAAAATCATAACTGGGATAAATACACCATTTGTCACCGGTTTGATGGTGCGATTTCTTGCGAATACGATAAAGAATCGGATCACGCAGGTTCATATTGGGCGAAGCCATATCGATTTTTGCGCGCAACACACAAAAACCTTCAGCAAAATCGCCTTGCCGCATTTTTTCAAATAAAGTGAGATTTTCTTCTACGCTGCGATCACGAAATGGCGATTCTTTACCCGGCTTGGTCGCCCAGCCACGGTATTCACTAGCTTGTTCAGCGGTGAGATCACAAACATAGGCTTTGCCTTGCTTGATCAGATGGACAGCCCAATCATAAAACTGCTCAAAATAGCTTGATGCATAACGTACGTCACCCGCCCACTTAAAGCCCAGCCACTGGACATCTTCCATGATGGCTTCAATGTATTCCTGCTCTTCTTTGGCTGGATTAGTATCATCAAAGCGTAAATGACAATCACCGCCGAATTCCTCAGCCAAACCGAAGTTCAGGCAAATAGACTTGGCATGACCAATATGCAAGTATCCATTGGGCTCAGGGGGAAAGCGAGTAACGACTTTTCCGGCGACCCTGCCAGAATCAATATCTTCCTGAATAATGGGACGTATAAAATTATGATTGGCAGCAGATTCTGACATAGTGAATGTTTACAGTTAAATGTGAACGCGCATTATACGCTGTCAGCAGCGTCGGGTGACAGTGCTGTTTAGGTATGTTGGATCTGAAAAGGTCTTTAATTGTCTTCACCTGAATTGCTTTGATGCTCTATCATGATGGTTTTTGCAATTTTTGGACAAGCTACCATGAAATTACTCTATCGCCATCTGGCCCCCCTGTTTTTTGCTTCGTTTTCGCTGGCTGCCCACGCGGAAGGCGGCGGCGCACAACCCAAAGTGAAACTCAGCACTAATCATGGCGATATTGTTATCGCACTGAATGCTGATAAAGCACCGGAAACCGTTAAAAACTTTATTCAATATGTTGAATCCGGTTTTTACGATGGCACTATTTTCCATCGTGTCATTGAAAATTTTATGATTCAGGGTGGTGGATTTGATGAATCCTTCAAACAGAAAAAAACCGAAGCGTCCATCCAAAATGAAGCCGATAACGGCTTAAGCAATAAAAAGGGCACTGTCTCGATGGCGCGGACAGGTGATCCACATTCTGCTACGGCCCAGTTTTTTATTAATACCAAAGATAATGACTTTCTGGATCATCGCGATAAAACCATGCAGGATTGGGGTTATGCCGTATTTGGTGAAGTCATTGAAGGTATGGATGTGGTCGATGCAATTCGCAAAGTAAAAACTACTATGCGTGGTGGTCATCAGGATGTTCCTGCAGAAGCTGTAGTCATTGAAAAAGCGATTGTGGTCGAATAATTGATCCATCCAATTTAATGAAAACCCTGTTTATTTCAGATTTGCATCTTAGTCCTGACCAGCCGGAGCTTATCCGGCTGGCCACTGATTTTGTTGCCCAGCAGGTTAATGTCGATGCGTTTTATATAGTTGGAGATATTTTTAATACCTGGTTGGGAGATGATTTAGTCCCGACTGAGTTTGATCCGTTTATTCAGGCATTACAAAATCTTCAGCAACAAGGCAGCAAAATTTATCTGATGGTTGGCAATCGGGATTTTATGCTGGGTAAAGATTTTGCCCAACGGGTTGGAGGTACCTTACTGGATGATCCGGTCATGATTGATGTATACGGACATAAAATATTATTAATGCATGGGGACAGTTTGTGCACTGATGATGTGAGTTATCAACGTTACCGAAAAGTGGTGCGTAACCGCTGGTTACAAAAACTATTCCTGGCAATGCCCTTAAAGGTTCGCCAAGGAATTTCCGATAAAATCAAAGTCAAAAGCAAACAGCAGAAGCAGTACAAACAAGCTCAGATAATGGATGTTAATCCTGCATCTGTCAGACAGGTAATGCAGCAATACAATGCGACTCTACTGCTGCACGGTCACACTCACCGTCCCGCTATTCATACACTGCAATCTTCGCAAAATAATTCAAACTATCGAATCGTATTAGGGGATTGGCAACCTGATGCGAGTTATATTGAAATTACCCCTGAGAAAATACGCTTAGTCGATAAACGTTTGTCTGAGGGGCAATCTATACTCTCACTCAATTAGCCGAGATATTCATCCAGAATTTCACGCAATTTCTGCGGTGGCACATATCCGGGTAACATCTGACCATCTTCAAGGAAGATTGCCGGCGTACCACGCACTCCCAACTTGCTACCAATTTCAAACTGCTCGGCGACAGGATTGTTTTCACAGAGAGATGTTTTTTTCACTTCGCGCTGGGCTTTTGCATCCGTCATGGCTTTCTGCTGATCCTTGGCACACCAGACTTCAATTAATTTATTAGCTGATTCGGATTCTGCCCCCGCCCGAGGATAAGCCATATAACGAATGGTGATTCCCAAATCATTGTAGTCTTTGACCTGACGATGCAACTCACGGCAATAGCCACAATCAACATCGGTAAATACGGTAACAGTGTAGTCCGGCTTTTTGGCGGCAAAAATAATCAGATCATCTTCATCTACACGATCCAGTAAAGCCTTTTTCACTTCAATACGCCGTGCTTCTGTAATGTTTTCACGCGTTTCCAACGCCAGTAAATCACCTTGAATCAAAAATTGACCATCTGCTGTGAAGTAATAAATACGATCATCAATGACTGCTTCATATAAACCACTTTTGCCAACTGGTGATAGTGATTGCAATTGCATATCAGGTAATTGTTTATTAAGTTCAGCTTTGAGTTCTGTCATCTCATCTGCATGCGCCAGACTCATGCAAAGCAATAACGGCAACCATACCAATCGGCTTAAATTCATTTATTGGTTCTCTTAATCTCGAAAATTATTGAATTGCAACGGCATATCAATCGAATCATGACTTTTCAACAGTGCCATAACCTGTTGCAAATCATCACGTTTTTTGCCGGTTACTCTGACACTATCGCCCTGTACTGCTGCCTGAACTTTAATTTTGCTTTCTTTAATCAGTTTGACGATGGTGCGTGATAGATCTTTTTCGATGCCTTCACGAACCAGCACATCCTGCTTTCGCATCTTGCCATAACCCACAGGATCCTTAAGTTCAAGACAACTGATATCAATACCACGTTTCACCAGTTTCATTCTAAGAATATCGAGCAACTGATCTAATTGAAAATCACTGTTGGCAAACATGGTCAGTGTTTTGTCTGACTGCTCGACTTTGGCATCGGTTCCGCGGAAATCAAAGCGATTATCCAGTTCACGGTTTGCCTGATCAACCGCATTGGTCAGTTCATGCTTGTCTACTTCAGAAACAATATCAAATGAGGGCATCTAGCTTCTCCCAATCAAATTAAATTTTAGCCGGACAGTTTACCATCAGCTTTCATGGCAGCGGAAAATCAACCACGTGGATGATGCTGATTATGCATTTGCTGGAGTCTGGCTTTGGCAACATGGGTATAAATTTGGGTAGTGGATAAATCAGCATGGCCAAGTAAAAGCTGAACCACTCGTAAATCTGCTCCATGATTCAGCAAATGGGTGGCGAAAGCATGTCGTAACGTGTGTGGTGAAAGCGGCTTATCAATAAGCGCCAGTTTGGCGTAACGTTTGATAATGTACCAGAATGCCTGTCGGGTCATTGAATGTCCCCGCCGGGTTGGAAATAAATCATCCGTCACTTGACCTTGTAATAACTGAGGTCGACTTTCAAGCAAATACAATTGCAACCAGTCCAATGCCGTTTCGCCTAAAGGGACCAATCTTTCCTTATTGCCTTTACCAATGCAGCGTATTAAGCCCTGACGCATATTGAGTTGTTCAAAGGTTAAAGCCACCAGTTCAGATACCCGTAAGCCAGTGGCATAAAGTACTTCCAACATCGTTCTGTCGCGCATACCCAAGGCTGTCTCAGTATCTGGTTGCGCTAACAGATTGATAACATCTTCTTCTGACAAGCTTCCCGGCAATGATTTACCCAATCTCGGAGACTCAAGCATTGCGGTAGGATCTGAATCACGAATGGCTTCACGACATAAATAGCGGTAAAAACGGCGAAGGCTGGATAACAGGCGTGCATCGCTGCGTAC
>NZ_DFTU01000096.1:11858-15312 GCF_002379485.1 Methylophaga sp. UBA4204
CGCATTGGCCAATGTCACATCAAACGGCTGCAACCAACTGGCAAAAGCCACTAAATCATGTTGATAGGCCGTTACTGTATTATCGCTAAGCCCTGATTCAAGCCATAAAGAATCAAGAAAACTCTGTAAATGACGTTCGTGTTTATCAACAGCTTGTTTCATTGAATTGCTTCAGTTTGACTATAGTGCATGTCGATTTAACCGCATAAAAAAAGGACAAAGCTGAAAATCAACTTTGTCCCTTTTTCTGTAATAACGGATCAATCGATCCGCTGAATTACAATTTTTCTTTAATACGTGCCGCTTTACCAGTCAAATCACGCAAGTAGTAAAGTTTCGCACGGCGAACGTCACCACGGCGTTTCAATTCAACACTGGCGATGGTTGGGCTGTGAGCCTGGAAAACACGCTCAACACCAACACCGTTAGAGATTTTGCGAACAGTGAAAGCTGAATGCAAACCACGGTTACGTTTAGCGATAACAACGCCTTCAAAAGCCTGTTCACGTTCACGCTCACCTTCTTTAATACGAACCTTGACAACAACTGTGTCACCGGCAGAAAAATCCGGAATATCGGTTCTTAATTGTTCAGCGTTAAGCTGATCGATAATGTTACTCATTGTTTGCTCCCAACTAATCCTGCCCGCGCTCGGCAATAAATTCTTCCAATAAAGCAGCCTGTTCTGTTGATAATGTCATCGATTCCAACAAATCAGGTCGCCGTAACCATGTTCGTCCTAAGGACTGTTTGAGGCGCCACTGACGTATTGCCTCATGATTTCCACCTAACAGTACGGCTGGTACTGTCTGGCCATTTAACTGTTCCGGGCGGGTGTAATGTGGATGGTCCAGCAGACCACTCATAAACGAATCCTGCTCAGCAGATTCGGCATCACCCAACACCCCGGGTAATAAACGGGCAATACCATCAATCATCACCATGGCTGCCAGCTCACCCCCACTGAGGACATAGTCACCTATCGACCATTCCTCATCAATTTCCTGTTCAACCAGTCGCTCATCAATACCTTCGTAGCGACCGGCCAGCAAAATCATCGATCCACGTTTGGCCATTTCGCCTAACGCGTGCTGATTCAGCTTTTGTCCCTGTGGTGATAAATAAATGACTTTCACATCATCACCAAGTTGTTGTTTTGCTGTTTTAATCGCATCCAACAAAGGACTGACTTTCATTACCATTCCGGGACCACCACCATAAGGTCGGTCATCCACGGTTTGATGTTTGTCGGTTGTAAACTCTCGCGGGTTTAAATAACTCAGGCTTAATCTGCCCTGTTTTACCGCCCTGCCGGTTACACCATATTCTGTTATCGCCGCAAACATCTCCGGAAACAATGAGATTACTGACAGCTTCATTTTAGTTCATCAAAGATAGTCAGCTTGCCAATCGACCTGAATCTGCTTGTTTTCCAAATCAACTTTTAAAACAGTTCGATCCAGAACAAACGGAATCAGATACTCCGTATCTGGCTCTGTTCCACTTACCACCAGAACATCATTTGCACCTGTTTCTAACAGATGATCAACGATTCCCAGTTTTTCATTTTCAGCATTAATAACTGTCAGGCCAACCAAGTCAGCCCAGTAAAACTCATCTTCATCAGTTTCCAGCAATTGTGAACGTTTTATCGCCAGTTCTGAACCAATCAATGTCATGGCCTGATTTCGGTCAGTGACCTTCTCCAGACTCATCACAACCGCCTTACCCTGTAACTGACCACCATTCACTTCGATTGGTATCCAATCTCCATGACGATGCACATAAAGCGGTTTATATTCCAGAATGTTGTCGCGAGGGTCGGTATATGAAAAAACTTTAACCCAACCCTTTACGCCGAAAACACCTGATATTTTCCCTACCGGGATGTATTCGCTGGCATCAGCCATCACGAGACTCCCGGATAGAAATTAAGCAGACTTTTGTGCTTGCTTGATCAGCTGGGCAACACGCTCAGAGGTTTGTGCACCTTGGCTGATCCAATGTTTAACGCGCTCTAAATCAATGCGTAGCTCTTCTTCCTGGCCTTTAGCAATCGGGTTAAAGAACCCCAGACGCTCGATGTAACGACCATCACGTTTACTACGTGAATCTGTTACGACAATGCCGTAAAAAGGACGCTTTTTTGCGCCGCCGCGTGTCATTCTGATTGTTACCATAAACCTACCCGTTGAAAATCTGGATGGAAAAATAGAGTTATTTTACGCACTTATCCAAGGTTTGCAAAGCTGTAAATGCGATTGTGTTAAAAAGGCATGCCACCGCCGCCCATTGGCAGTTTTCCACCAAGGCCGCGCATCATTTTAGCCATACCACCTTTCTGTCCCATTTTCTTCATCATTTTCTGCATTTGTGAGAACTGTTTCAGTAGGCGGTTAACATCCTGGATCTGTGTGCCAGAGCCAGCTGCAATACGTTTTTTCCTGGAGCCTTTGATTAATTCAGGACGACGCCGCTCTTTCGGAGTCATTGAATTGATCATCGCTTCCATTCTGACCAGTTCTTTATCATTGGCCTGATTTTTAACGGCATCTGGAATTTGTCCCATTCCAGGCAACTTATCCATCAATGTGCCAATGCCGCCCATTTTGCTCATTTGCTGTAGTTGATCGCGAAAATCTTCAAGGTCAAAACCTTTGCCTTTCTTGAGTTTGTTAGCGAGTTTTTCAGCTGAGTCGGTATCAATTTTGCGTTGTGCTTCTTCGACCAGAGAAAGTACGTCGCCCATTCCCAAAATTCGCGAAACAATACGATCAGGATGAAACACTTCCAGCGCAGTAGTCTTTTCACCGACCCCCATAAATTTAATGGGCTTACCGGTGATATGCCGAATGGATAAGGCCGCACCACCTCGTGCATCACCATCGGTTTTAGTCAGAATCACACCGGTCAGTGGCAATGCTTCATTAAATGCCTTGGCGGTATTTGCCGCATCCTGACCAGTCATGCTATCAACTGTAAATAAGGTTTCAGTTGGATTAATTGCTGCGTGGATGCGTTTAATTTCGCCCATCATGTCGTCATCAATGTGCAGCCGACCAGCCGTATCAATAATGACTACATCAACATATTCTAGTTTTGCTTGTGCCACTGCAGCCTGAGCGATTGCTACCGGATCCTGACTGGCATCACTGGGAAAAAACTTGGCTTCAACATCACTTGCCAACGTTTTAAGCTGCTCAATCGCGGCTGGACGATAAACGTCAGCACTGGCGACCATCACCGATTTTTTTTGTCTTTCTTTCAGAAAACGGGCCAGTTTGGCCACACTGGTTGTTTTACCGGCACCTTGTAAGCCTGCCATCAAAATAACAACCGGCGGCTGACTATTCAGATTAAGACTATTGTCTTCATCGCCCATAACGGCGACCAGTTCGTCGTTAACTATTTTGACGAAAACCTGGCCAGGACTGAGGCTGCGCATCACATCCTG
>NZ_DFTU01000096.1:15521-17846 GCF_002379485.1 Methylophaga sp. UBA4204
GCCATACGCACTTCACGTAAAGTTTCTTTAATATTATCTTCGGTGATTCGACCCTGACCACGTAATTTTTTGAGGCTGCCGGCGAGTCTGTCACTTAGGCTGTCAAACATAATGTATCCTGCATCGTTTCGTTACTGAAAAATCAGTACTATTTGGATAGGGTCTGTTTATTTTCAGAAGCATATGAAAGTTAAACAGACTCTAGATATTGCATTATAACTGATATGATATCCGGTGAAGCAGTTTACCGTTTATGATTAAGCTTGAAGGTTTAACTGGATAATCATTATTGGAACTTAAGGATCTCCCCTCATGGCCATTGCCAACGCATTAGCCTTTCTACTGTATTTAAGTAGCAGCGTTATTTTGATCCGAGACTTTGTCAAACGCGATCATAACGCCAATAAACTTGCCTTACCGATAGGCATATTGACCACTTTAGCGCTGTTATTTCATGCTGCAGATATTTATTTCACCATGAAATTTGCTCAAGGCTGGGATCTCAGTCTGATGAGCATGTTATCTATCGCAGCCTGGTTAATGGCATTTATCGCGATGTTAGCCGGTTTGCGATCTCCCGTAGCCCATCCTGGAATTGTAGTATATCCACTGGTCGCCTTATGTTTAATGTTCAGGGTCGAGGCTCCGGGTAGTAGCCAACAAACTCTTAGTGATCCCGCTTTGGAATGGCATATTTTATTATCACTTACAGCATATGCTCTGCTGGCACTTGCTGCTATGCAATCGATCATCCTGGCGATTCAGGAAAAACAGTTACGTAATAAACATGCCGGCGGCTGGGTCCGTAAACTGCCTCCACTGCAGACAATGGAAAAGACATTATTTCAATTACTTTATGCCGGCTTCATTTTACTGACGTTGGGTCTGATTACTGGATTTCTGTTTGTTGATAATTTCGTCGCTCAGCATCTGGCCCATAAAACCGTTTTTTCAATTATCGCCTGGCTGGTTTTTGCAGGATTGCTATGGGGCCGTAAACAGTATGGCTGGCGAAGCCAGACAGCGGTTAAATGGACTTTATCCGGTTTTGGTTTTTTATTGCTGGCATATGTTGGCAGCAAACTTGTTATTGAATTTTTGATTAAAAGTTAACTGATGGAAGATATTTCTTTAATTGGCCTGTTTATAATTCTGTTTTGTCTATTAGTGTTGTCGGCGTTTTTTTCAAGTTCCGAAACAGCATTGATGTCATTAAATCGCTATCGATTAAAACATCTTGCTCAACAAGGACATCGCGGCGCAATGATTGCCAGCAGTTTGCTAGCCAGACCTGACCGTTTGATTGGCCTCATCCTGCTGGGCAATAACTTTGTGAATATTTTTGCCTCAGCTATTGCTACCGTCATTGGAATTAAACTGCTGGGTGAGAACGGTATTGTGGTAGCAACCTTCACCTTAACGTTGGTCATCTTGTTATTTGCTGAGGTCACCCCCAAAACGCTTGCAGCCTTACACCCCGAGCGAGTCGCTTACCCTGCCAGTTTTGTATTAAAGCCATTATTATTCTTTTTGTATCCCTTGGTATGGTTTACCAGTGCGATTACTAACCGATTGCTGAGCCTATTTGGTGTGTCTCGTGAAGATGCGACGTCTACGGCTATTAACATAGAAGAATTAAGGGTGGCGCTGATGGAAGCAGGCAGTATGATCCCAAACCGCCACAAAGATATGCTAATGAGCATTCTGGATCTGGAGCAGGTTACGGTAAACGATGTAATGGTGCCGCGTAATGAAATTGAAGGTATCGACATCAATCAGCCATTTGCTGAAATTGTAAAGCAGCTTTCACATTGTGGTTACACCAGGTTGCCAGTCTACCGCGACAGTATGGATAACATTGTTGGTATCTTGCATGTACGCAAGGCATTAAATCTGATGACTCAGGACAACCTGAATCAACAAACCTTTGAGAGTATTGTAAAAGAAGCTTATTTCGTTCCAGAGGACACACCTCTGAATACTCAGCTGATTCAGTTTCAGCGTAAATTGCGTCGCACAGGTCTTGTAGTGGATGAATACGGCGATTTACTGGGTTTGATTACATTAGAAGATATTTTTCGGGAGATTGTGGGGGAGTTTACCGCCAATACCATTGATGATGAAAAGGAAATTCATCCACAAAGTGATGGCAGTTATCTGATTAATGGCTCAGCCAATATCCGTGAATTGAATCGAACACTGGATTGGCTATTACCAACCGATGGTCCTAAAACGATCAACGGCCTGGTGCTGGAACATCTGGAAAGCATTCCTGATCCCGGGGTAAGTTTGCGTATTGATGATTACATTATCGAGGTGATTCAG
>NZ_DFTU01000096.1:17878-18613 GCF_002379485.1 Methylophaga sp. UBA4204
CCACTGTGCGACTACGGCAATTGCAGCCTTCCAAACCAACAGCTGAGACGGAGCAAAGTTAAATTGGCTAATCTGCAGATACGATGCTTCGGCTTCACTGACGCAGATCATCAACAGCTGCAAGCCCTGTTATCGCAGTACAACTCATCATTAAACCACCAATGGCAAATAAGTCGTTTAGGTCATGCTGTTTTGTATTTTTATAACGTTGATAACGCGGAAGGTTTAAAAAGCTGGCAGCAACGTGATGTCGAACTGCTGAATATATACTGTAGCCGGCGCAAAACCACTCATCAGCAAAACTTGCTGCAGATAAAATTACCCTTAACCAGCAGTAATTTATTTTCCCTGTTCGCTTTTGCTGAAAGACATTTTGCTCAATCAAGAAAATTATCCGCTAAAGGGTTTCATTTTCTGCAATCACCGGCAAAAGTGATTAATCCCCGTTTATTCAGTATGTGGCTTGGTAATGCTCTCTTACGTAACCAGTCCAAACCAGCTGCCGATCTCCCCAAACTAAATTTATTGATCTCTGTCGTAACGGATGAACGACGAGGTGACATTATTACTGATCCTGCTTTATTAAAAACCTGGTTATCCCAACTTACCGATGATTTATCTCAACGCCTGTCAATTTTGTTAGCAAATCTGCAGGCAATCAAACATCACCATATCTCTGAAACTCGACAGATAAATCTTTTGGATGTCTATTTCCACGAACTCAAACGTCTTTTA
>NZ_DFTU01000096.1:18821-19783 GCF_002379485.1 Methylophaga sp. UBA4204
CTCGCTGAGTTATATTTCAACCTGGCTGACAAACATTATCAACGTGGTGAACGGCCTGCAAATTCCCCCCGTTTTCTATTCTGTTTGAATCGTGGCAGCGAATTAATTTCGTTACAGATTCTGCATGCTTATCTGTATTACAGAGCTGCACCAAAGGATTGCTGGTTACAATTAAACCAATTATTGATATATCTTGAAAAGGCAAAAGCTCTGCAGCAGGAGCCGGATGTTTCGCCACTTGGCAGCAGTGATAATTTTGAGCATATATATAAGCGTATTGCACTAACAGCCATTGCAGATCCCTACAGCTTGTCTAAATACTCCGTCATTCGCCTTTACTCAATGATAGCGGAGGTCGTTAATAAGGCTGTGATTACCGATATCCCCCCTCAACAACAAGTTCTGGAAAATGCTTTTTTATTAACCGGATATTTTTGTGTTGAAGCAGAACAAGATCAAGCGCCAAAAGCCTTGTCGAAAACACCACAATTAACACGCCAGGCGTCTGATAACCGCATGCTACAAACTCAGGATGTTTTAACCATCCTCGGACAAAAACTTATTCTATCCAACAAGCGGGAAAATGCTTTGGATTTGCAACTGATTCGACAGGTAATGCCCCAACTTGCAGCCAATTACCAACGACAATCCCCCAGAAAACAGTTAATTGATAACGGTTCTGTAGAAATCGTCCACGGTTACGACAATATTGTGGATTTTCTTAATGGGGCTTCCAGTAACAGCATGCAGGCAAAAGTGCTGAACGACTCCGAACATGGCAGCTTATTGCTTATCAATAAATGCGAAGACACGATTGATGTAAACGAACTGGTTTTACTGAAACTGCAAAATAAATTGCAATTAGCAACTATTTGCTGGTTCTGTAACGATTGGCAGAACAACGCTCAGGCAGGTCTAAGCTTAATAGAAGGTACGCCGGAAGTTGTAACCTGCCAGCCAAT